>PTLL01000078.1 GCA_002938315.1 Alphaproteobacteria bacterium MarineAlpha3_Bin2
TACGGGGGGACGGGGGTGGGGGCGGCGCGGTTTCGTCGGCGGGAACGGGTTGGTCCACCACCAGATACGATTCTTCCAACGGTTCGACATCGTCCATTACCTGTTGCCAAAGATCGGTCTCGGCCTCACTGGGCCGGCGGGGGGGATGATGCGGTGATTTCGGCGTTTTACTCATCGACAATCACAATGTGAAGGCGTTGCGGCCCATGGGCGCCCAATAACAGGGTTTGCTCAATATCGGCGGTGCGCGACGGGCCGGTGATCCAATTGACGTTGCGGGGCATAAACCGGGCCCCGGCTTCAGACTCTTCGTCGGCATTCTCGGCCCGAAGCCGGCCCCAGATTTGTTCATAATCCCCGGCGATTTCAGAAGCCGCGACGACCACCACATGGGTCGGCGGCAGGAAGCTTAACGTCGTCGGGTTTCCCGGCCCCGACAATAAAACCAAGGTGCCGGTTTCGGCGACGCCGGCAAAGGCGCGGCTGACGCCCGCCGTCTCCGATCCGTCGGCTCGGCCTTCTTCGACACTGAGCAGGGTTTGTTCGGTCCACGGAATGGTTTTGCCGGAAATGTCCGGGGCGATTTTCAAATTCATGGGCAGATTATTCTTGGCCAGAAACCGCGCCACTTCGCGCGGCACCCCGGCCATGCTGGAGGCCCGCGCCACAGTGGCATTGACCCGTTCGGCCTCGCGGATAAAAAGATCGACTCTGGCTTTGTCGCCCAGGCGTCCGCGGGCCGGGATCACGCCCGCCCGATGATCGGCGAGGCGCTGGCGGGCTTCATCATCCGTCCCAGGGGTCGCCGCCTTGACGGCGGCAAGGATATCGGTCCTGGCGTCGCTCATGGCTGCCTTTCCTTATGCCAGCGCGAAATAAAGGTACCGCCTTCCGGCGCCGGCATGTCGCGAAGCGACGTCCAGCCACCGCCTAAGGGCAGCCACCGGAACCGTCCTTTTTCACGGCCGAGGAGGGCGAGGACGGCAATCGGCGCGGCAACGGCCAAACGGTACAGCCATGGGCGCCGCGCCAGGGCGGCCCAAGCCTTTAGGGCGGTGCGGCTGACGAAGGAGGTTTTTTCCTGTTCGAACTGCTTCTTGCGCCACGACCTCAACATCCGGGGCAGGGGAATGCGCATCGGGCAGACCTCTTCGCATTTTCCGCACAGCGTCGAGGCATTCGGCAGGTGATGGGCCTCATCCAGCCCGATCAGGTTCGGGATCAATACCGCCCCCATGGGGCCGGAATAGACCCAACCGTAGGCATGGCCGCCAACGGCTTTGTAGATCGGACAATGATTAAGGCATGCCCCGCAGCGGATACACCGGAGCATGTCATGAAATTCCGTGCCCAACATTTTGGTGCGGCCGTTATCGAGCAGAACGACGTGGAAGTCTTCCGGTCCGTCCAGGTCTTGGGCGCGCTTCGGCCCGGTGCAAAAGGTCGTATAGACGGACATGTCCTGGCCGGTCGCCGAACGCGCCAAGACGCGGAGGATAGTGGTCGCGTCCTCCAGGGTGGGGACGATTTTCTCCAGACTGGCGATGGCGATGTGGGTTTTCGGCAACGAATAGGTAAGATCCGCGTTGCCCTCGTTGGTGACCAGCACGATGGACCCGGTTTCCGCAACTAACATGTTGGCGCCGGTAAGACCGACGTCCGCGGCGATGAATTTCCGGCGTAATTCGCCTCTGGCTTCTTCCAACAGCGTTTCTGGTTCTTCCAGGTTGCGGGCCGCATCCAGGTGGCTGTGTTTCTCGCGGAAGGTATCGGCGATCTGGTCCTTGGTCAGATGGATGGCCGGGGCGATGATGTGGCTGGGCGGCTCATGGCGAAGCTGGATAATATATTCACCGAGATCGGTTTCCACCGGCTCGACGTCATGGGTTTCCAGGTGTTCGTTGATGGCGATCTCCTCGCTGATCATGGACTTGCTTTTGGTCACCGTCTTGGCGCCGGCCTGTTTACAAATCCGGAGGATGGTGGTGCGCGCTTCCGCCGCACTCCGGCACCAGTGGACGGTGCCGCCGGCCTCTGTCACCCGTGCCTCGAACGCTTCCAGGTAAAAGCCCAAGTTTTCGAGGACGTGTTCTTTAATCGCCTTGGCCTGATCGCACAGGTCGTCGAATTCCGGCAGCCGCGCCGCCGCATCGCGCCGTTTCACCGGAAAGCCGTCAGATAGCTTGGCCAAGGCGTCGCGCAGTTTAGCGTCGGCGAGGGCCTGTTTGGCGTTTTCTTTAAAGGTCCCGGCGGTTGATTCCATAGGCTTGCGTCAGTTTTTGTCTTTATCGGTGTCAAGGGGCGCCGGGGCGCCGATGGCTGGACCGTCGGTCATCCCGGCTAGGACTTCGGCAATATGGCGTACCCGCACTTCCGACCCGCGGCGGTGCAAACGGCCGGCCATATTCATCAAACAACCGAGATCCCCCGCCAACAGAGTATCAGCGCCGGTGGCCAGGATATCATCAACCTTGGCATCGACCATATGGCCGGATATGTCGGGATACTTGACGCAAAACAAGCCGCCAAATCCGCAACAGGTTTCACTTTCCTCGCTTTCCTTGAGACTCAGTCCGCTGACCCGGCTCAATAAGGCGCGGGGCTGATCCTTAATCTTCATTTCGCGCAACGAGGAACACGAATCATGATAGGTGACGGTGCCGTCATAGGCGCACTCAATGCCGTCAACCTGGAGGACGTCGGTCAAAAAGGAAATCAGCTCATGGGTCTTGGCGGACAAGGCCCCGGCGCGGGCAGCCATCACCGGGTCATCCTCGAACAGCCCGACGAAATGGTGCTTGATCATGCCGGCGCAGGACCCCGACGGTGCGACCACGTAATCAAAGCCCTCGAACGCCCCGATCACATTCGCGGCAATAGCCGCCGCATCGGCATTGTCGCCGGCATTATAGGCCGGTTGACCGCAACAGCTTTGGGCCTGGGGCACCGAAACCCGGCAGCCGGCATCTTCCATCAGCTTGGCCGACGCGAAGCCGACCGACGGCCGCGTCAAATCAACCAGACAGGTGGCGAAAAGACCGACTGAGATTGATCGGGCCGGGGTTTCAGACATACCGGAACAATGGTCGTTTTAGGGATCAAAGGCAAGATGGGGGAGGCCCCCGAAGTCCCTTACTTCGGCAACAGTAAATAGTAGGTGCCGGACTCTTTCATCCGGCCGGCCCTGATTCCGGCCGATATGCCGTAGCCGACAAACAGGTCACCCCGGACCGGGCCGGTGATGGCGCTGCCCGTATCCTGGGCGATGACCAGGCGGCGAAGCGGTTTTCTCGACTTTCCCGGTTCGGTGGTGTTGAGCCAAATCGGCACGCCCAGGGGAATAAATTTTCGATCAACGGCGAGGCTCCGGCCCGGCGTCAGGGCGACCCCTTGCGCCCCAATGGGGCCGGCACCCTCGAGGATGCGGAAAAAGATAAAGGATTTGTTTTTTTCCATCAACTGAAGACCCGCCAGCGGGTTCGCCTCCAGCCACGCTTGAATGGACTGCATGGAAACTTCGTCCGAATCGAGAATTCCCTTGGCCACCAGTTCGCGTCCGATCGGTGTGTAGCGATGGCCGTTGCGCCCGGCAAAGCCGATGCGCACCTGAGAGCCATCCTGAAGCACCACCCGGCCCGAGCCCTGGATGTGTAAAAAAAAGGCATCGATGGCGTTATCGACCCAAAGCAATTCCAACTGTTTGCCCTTGAGGATGCCGCCATTGATTTCGGCGCGGGTGGGATAAGGGGTGATTTTGTTATTCATGATCCGGCCGGCGATGGTCTCTCCTTTCCATTTCGGCCGGAATTTTCCCAGGTCGATGGAAACAAGATCTTTCGGGTGGGCGTAAATTGGAAAACGATAGGTGGGATTGGGCTGCCAGGCACCACGGAGTTCCGGCTCGAAATAGCCGGTAAACAAACCCTTGGCCTGGTAATCATTACTGGCCCGGTACGGTGAAAAGCGTGATTCGAAAAAATACCGGACCTCGGTCTCGGTCCTGGATTTCACTTTGGCGGCTTCTTCGCAAATAGGCAGCCAATCTGAAATCCGGCTCGGCACTAATTTAGGCTTAAGCTTTAAATCGGGCGGCAGGGTTTTTAATTTAGCGCACGACTTAAGGAACGCCGGCAGGGCATCTGACACCTTGTCGCCTTTCCATCCGGGAAGCCGGTCGAAACTGGTACGGTCAAGCTGAAGATATCCCCAGGGTGTTTCAGCCGGCGGTCGATCGGGAACCAGGGGCAGCCCGCACGCCGTTAGGAGAGGAAGGAGCATCGCCGCCGTTAGCGAAGTCAAAATGTTTGAGAGAGGCCTTTGTCTATTCAAGATTGCTGGTCGCAACCAAGGCCCAGTTCGGATCGCTGGATTTCGTATCCCTTGCGAAGGTCCAAAAATCGGTGACATCAATAACCGCATTGGGATTGCCGTCGATAACATCACCGTTTTCATCCCGGGTTGCGTTGATTTGTTCGCTGACGAATTTCATGGTGATATTCACCGTCCCGCCTTCGACATAAGCCTCGACAATTTCCGCAGACAGAATACCGACCAACGTGTCTTCCAGGGTTTCGCCGGATTGCTCCCGGTCCCGAATGGCTTGCGAGAAATTGGCCAGAACCTCAGAGTTCAAAAGCGGCTTCAGCGCACTGGTGTCGCCGCTGGCATAGGCGCCGAGAATAACCTCAAAGGCGATACGCCCGCCTGAAAGAAATTCCTCCGGATCAAATTTTGGATCAAGCAACCGGACTTTTTTGAGGCCGTTTGTCAGGGGATCGTCATCGTCATCCGCCTCAACCGGAATTTCTTTTTCGGCGTTGATCTTGGATCCCGGATCACTGCGGTCCGGCAGTTCCACCACGTTATCATCGGGGGAATCCTGGGATTGTTCTTTTTGCCGTTTTTTAAACGGATCACGGAATTGTTTCTCATGGCCATCCCGGCGACCGAGAACGCTACGAAGCCGCAATACCAAAAAGGCAGCAACCATCACGAAGAATATGATGTCGATAAACTGGAAACTTTCGCCCATTATTGGTTTCGGCTCTTAAACCACGGGAGATAGGGCTAAATGGACGGCCCCGCATCCCTGAGTTAAACACAATGTCACAACGCCTATATACGCTAACGGCTTACTGCACCCAGGTCCATAAACCTGTCCCTAAAGACGAAACGCGATAGGCTGCACAGGGTAAATAGGCAGGATAGAAGGAAAGAGCAAGCATGGGCGCCATTCTATTCATCATACTGGTCGGGGTGCCGATAGTTGAAATCGCCCTTTTTATCGAAGTTGGCGGATTAATCGGTTTTTGGTCGACCATCGGGGTGGTCGTCCTTACCGCCCTGGCCGGCACCACATTGCTACGACTCCAGGGGTTGGCGACACTGAAAAAGGCGCAGGCCAGCCTCGAGCAAAACCGGTTTCCCATGGATGAGGTTTTCGATGGTCTTTGCCTGGCGGTAGCCGGCGCGTTGTTGCTGACGCCTGGATTTTTCACCGATGGGATTGGGCTTGTTCTTTTTCTGCCCCCGTTACGTAATTTTTTACGCCACCATATCGCCCGCATCCTGGCTGAACGCGGCCATGTTAAGGTTCAAACAACGGGGCTGAATGGGGGGCCGGGGCCAGTTATCGATGGTGAATTTGAAGACATTACCCCCAGCGAAGACGGATCGCCGGAACGGTTCGACAAAAAGCCGGGCCCGAACGAGGATTAACGCGTGAGGTGGTTGTTCGGGCCTCCATTCCATGATAGCCACGGGGCCTCTTAATAATCAGTACTATGGAAAAACAGGTATCGGAACCGGAACCATGGCGAAAAAAACAACAAATGACGGCGCGCCGGACGATCAGCCGAGCGAGGCCCCCGAGGCGGAGGACAACGGCAAACAACCGGCACCGGACCCGGTTCCCGAAGAGGCGGTTAACGAGCAGCCGATTGAGATCAACGCCCAGTATACCAAGGACCTTTCCTTTGAAGCGCCGGGCGCACCCGGAATTTTCGGGTTAATGCAGCAAGAAGCCCCGGACATCAGTGTCAATGTTAATGTCAACGTCAATCCACTTCAGGAAAAGACTTATGAAGTGATTCTTGAGATCGCCGCCGAGTGCAAATTCAAGGATAAAACGGCATTCATTCTGGAGTTGGAATACGCCGGTGTTTTTACTCTTGGTGTTCCCGAAGAACATTTACAACCGGTGTTATTGATAGAATGCCCGCGCTTGTTGTTCCCATTTGCTCGAAACATTCTTGCCGATGTTTCCCGTGATGGTGGGTTTCCGCCATTGATGTTGGGACCGTTGGATTTCTCCTCTATGTATCAAGCCAAGATGCAAGAACTTGAAAGCGCCGCGGCCACTGGCGACGAAGCGCCGGGTCCAACGAATTAATCCCGTCTTACGTCTTCCAGATCGGCGTATTCAGCTTCTCAAGAAAAACCGTGTGGGCGGCCTTTTCCTTGGGGCTTGGCGCATGGGGCCGTGGCGGACGTTGGTTCGGCAAAGCCCCTTCCGAGACAATCTCGGTTTCTGCGGACAACGCGAGGCCCTGCTGACGACCGCCGATCAATTCCAGGTAAACGTCCGACAGCAATCGTGCATCCTTGAGGGCGCCATGCAGGGCGCGATCCGAGTTGTCGATTTGAAAGCGGCGGCACAACGCATCCAGGTTGACCTGAGAACCGGGGAACTTGCGCCGTGCCAGCGCAACCGTGTCTATGGTGCCTTCCGCCGATAGGGGCTCTTGGCCTGTCTTTTCGCGCTCGGCGTTGAGAAACCCCAGATCAAAATCGGCATTGTGAATAATCAGTGTCGAATCACCGATAAAAACTTCAAGTGCGTCGGCAATATCGGCGAAGACAGGTTTATCGGATAGAAACTCTTCGCTTAGCCCATGAATCGCCTCGGCCTGTTCCGGCATGTCCCTTTCGGGATTGATGTATTCATGGAAATGCTGCCCGGTGGGCATATGATTGACCAGTTCGACACAACCGATTTCGACGATTCTGTCTCCAGAATTCGGGCTAAGGCCCGTGGTTTCCGTATCAAGGACGACTTCACGCAATATTTCGTCTCCCCCTATAGGGCCGGGCCGGCCAGTTTCTTCCCCGCCAATGTCGGGTGATTCTGACAATGTTCAGAATTTGAAGCAAGCTGAAGTCACGGCCAAGGCTGGTTAATACGATAAAATCCGAACGTCGGCGTTTTTCCGCATCGGGAATTTGCCGCGCGAGAATTGAATCCAGCCTTTCCCGGGTCATGCCGGAACGCCTGAGAACCCTTCGTTCCTGTAGAAATCTGGGGGCCGAAACCGTTATCACGGCGTCACACCGGTCTTCACCGCCGGTTTCAAACAGCAGTGGAATGTCCAAAACAACCTGGCGGCAGCCTTGGCGGGCCCGGTGCTCAAGAAATTGCTGTTCCCGATGGTGCACCATCGGATGCAAAATTTCTTCTAGCCGGGCAAGGCCTTCGGGATCGCCAAAAACCCGCTTGGCGAGGGCCTCCCGGTCGATGGCGCCTTTTTTCACCGCTTCAGGAAACAACTCGGCGATCGGGTCAACCGCCTTACCGCCAACACCTGTCAGTTCATGAACGGTGTTGTCGGCATCATGAACGGGAAGCCCCGCCCGGCGAAAATTATCAGCGGCGACGGTCTTGCCCATACCGATGGACCCGGTCAGTCCAAGGATCAACACTATTCAAGGCCTTCCAGGAGAAAAGAAATTATTGTTTTCGGTCACCATCAACGATCCTTGGTATTACTCCGCGACGACGCCCACCTTGCGCAAAAAATCCAGCAAGGCCAAGAGCGGCAATCCCAAAATGGTAAAATAATCGCCGTCGATATGGCTGAACAATTGCGCCCCTGTTCCTTCCATCCGATAAGCGCCGACACTTTTCAGGATATCGGGATCAGCCTCTTGGAGGTAATTTTCCAGGAACCTGTCCGAGAAATCACGCATGGTCAGATGCGGTATTTCCAAATGGCGCCAGACATTGATCTCATCCCGGTACACCGAAACGGCGCTGATCAATCGGTGGCGGCGACCGCGAAGTGCCTTCAGTGTCTCTGCGGCGGCGGCCATATCCGGCGGTTTATCAAACCAACGATCCTCACATTCCAAGATTTGATCGGCACCGATCACCAAAGCTTGGGGGATGCGGGCGGCGACGTTCTCGGCCTTGGCATCAGCCAGTGCGGTAGCGGCGGTTTCTACGGAACCGTCTTCTTGCCGCACACGGTTTTTGATGATCGTTTCATCAATGGTCGCGGTTTCGCACCGGTGGCGAACGCCGGCGTTATTTAAAATATCACTGCGGATTTTACTAGCCGATGCCAGCACGATGGAACTCATGGCGTTCCCGTCCTTGAGGATAATCAGTCCTCTTCTTCCCTGCGGCGATTGTACAGTTGAATGATGGTCGCCGCCGTTTCTTCAATCGATTTGTGGCTGACATTAATCACCGGCCAATTGTTTTTGGTGAATAAGCGCCGGGCCTCGTTGATTTCCTCGGATACCTTTTCAAGATCGACGTAATCGCTTCCCTCGTTCTGATCGAGCAATTTCAACCGCTGGCGACGGATTTCAACCAATCGCTTGGGTTCTTTCGTCAACCCCACAACCAAGGGATTAGAAGCGGTAAACACTTCCTCGGGAAGGGCACAGCCCGGTACAATGGGAATGTTGGCGGTTTTAATGCCGCGGTTCGCCAGATAAATGCTGGTCGGGGTTTTGGACGTCCTTGAAACACCCAACAACACGACATCAGCCTGGTCCAAGTCGCGGATCATTTGCCCGTCATCATGGCTGAGGACAAAGTGCATGGCCTCGATGCGGCTGAAATATTCTGCATCCATGACATGTTGGCGGCCGGGCATGGGGTGAACTTCGGCATCCAAGTGAACACCCAATTTGGCAATAATCGGATCGAGAACAGCAATGCAAGGGACCTGAAGTTTCCGGCATCCGTCTTCGAGCATGGCACGAATTTCCTCGTTGACGACAGTATAGAGCACAAACCCCGGGTGTTCGCGAATCCCGTCCAGAATCTCCTGAACCTGTTCCTTGGAGCGGACCATGGACCAAAGATGTTCATGAGCGTCAATGGTATCGAATTGCACCAAACACGCACGTGTCACCAAACCGACGGTTTCTCCCGTGGAATCAGAAACCATATGAAGATGAAAAGTTTTTATGTTTTGGTCGGTCATTTGGCCCTGCGGGCTGTTTGGGGATAAGTCCGCTATATTGCTTAAACGGCCATTCTATTCACAATTACCGACTGTCCATACACCGGCTGAAACACCTGTGTAAAACATTATACACGCTACCGCAAAACACTAGCGACCGGCTAATTTATGGAAAACATCCTCTTTATTCACGATAAGGATAAAGACTTACGACCCGTTGTTAGAGATCACTTAAAAAAGCTTATTAACAGACTGCCCACAATTTTTAATCGGTCTCCTATGGGATTTGATCAAATTTCTTAAAAGAATCCGTATCATTAATAATCCCCGAACTTTGCTTTACTACCACTACCACTACCTTTCTTATAAAAAGAATATAGATAGTTTTAATAATGAAAAATGTGAATATGTGCTTTCATCAATGACAAATCCTTCCGACCAAAAGCTAATGATACGGACCTTGCGGGGGGAAACTTTGGAAAGGCCGCCGTTCTGGTTGATGCGTCAGGCCGGGCGGTACCTTCCCGAATATCGGGAGCTGCGAAAGAATTCCAAAAATTTTCTGGATTTCTGTTACAGCCCGGATTTGGCGGTTGAAGTGACGTTACAACCGCTTCGGCGTTTTCACATGGATGCGGCAATTTTGTTCAGCGATATCTTAGTGATTCCCGACGCCCTAGGACAAAATGTCGAATTTTTGGAAGGCGAAGGACCGGTACTGGATCCGGTCCGATCCTTGGAAGATATCAAAAAATTAAACCCTGATGGAATCGCCGATTATCTTACGCCGGTGTTTGAAATCCTAAACCGCTTAAGCCGTGAAATCCCTGAGGAAACCGCCTTGATCGGTTTTGCCGGATCGCCATGGACGATTGCCGTTTATATGGTCGAAGGACGTGGTGGCACCGATCATGGCAAGGTCCTGGGATGGGCTGAAAACG
>PTLL01000079.1 GCA_002938315.1 Alphaproteobacteria bacterium MarineAlpha3_Bin2
CTATTCGGGATGGATCGTAATGCCGTCGCTGTTCCTGATTTTGTTCGGGTTCGGCATAGGGTTCTATCTTGTTCCGTCGTTAATACGACAGGGACGCCAAGTACGCCACAAGAAGGATGAGGATTAGGCGATAAGCCATCGGTACGCCGGTGCAGCTTGGTGGGCAACCGGTAGCATTTGGAAGGTCCGTTTCTGGCTAAAAACAGACGTTTAGCCGACTGGTGATTAACGTCCGCTTTACCCCCGAAAGCGGACATAATCGAAGAGTGGGATTAACGTCTGCTGAGGACCTGAGACTTTTGGCAATACCTGTTTATCGCAACTGGTCGTACTCATCGGGGTCGAAGTTGCTGACCTGGATGACGGCGTCACGCAGGCGTTCGGCCTCCGCGATCAACTCGCCTTCCGTTGACGACAGAATGCCGGCGTCCAGGGCGGCGGTGGTCATGGCGGAGACGTGGTCCTTGGCCAGCCGCCCGTCGCGCCGGGCTTTGTCGAGTTTGGCGCGGGCCGGGGCGGCGTCGAGAATGCGCCTGAAGGCATGTTCGAGGGCGCCCAGTCCGGGATCGGCCGGGCCGGGAATGAAGATATCCGCGGTCAGGGTGTCGCGGACATCCATGTCGGTGGTGACTGCCTCCGCGACGGCATCGATTTGCCGGTCGGTTAGTGCAGCGCGGGTCGCACCGAAGGGGAATGTCAGCAGTTTCGCCACTCCGGCGGCGAAGCGGTTCGGCAGGTTGGCGAGCACCCCCAGCAAGGCGCGTTCGGTCTCTAACAAGGCATGGGTACAGGTCCAGTCGAGCAAGGCCCTTTGGTTTTGCGGGCGGCCGTTATCGTGGAAATGTTTCAACGTCGCCGACGCCAAAAATATCCAGGCGAAAGCATCCGACAGGCGGCCGGAAAGATACTCTTTGCGTTTGAGCGCGCCGCCCAGGGTCCCCAGCGCGACATCGGAAATCAGCGCGAAGACGGCCGAGAACCGCGACAGGTCTTTATAATGGCGGGCTTCGAAGCCGGGGAGCGGCGACGATGCCAGGCCGCCGCCGGTCATCCCCAAGGCGAAGGCACGGGCGGCATTGTTGGCGATGTGTCCGATATGGCCGAAGAAGGCGGCGTCGAAGGCTTTGAGGTCACCGCCGGTGATGGCTTGCATCTCATCGAGGACGAAGGGATGACAGCGGATCGCGCCTTGGCCGAAAACGATCAGCGAGCGGGTCAGGATATTGGCGCCCTCGACCGTGATGCCGATGGGCATGGCGTCGTAGGGGCGGGTGAAGATATTTCCCGGCCCCCGGCAGATCGCCGCACCGGCATGGATGTCCATGGCGTCATTGATGCAAAGCCTAGAGCCTTCCGTTAGGTAGGCCTTGACCACCGCCGATATCACCGATGGCTTTTCACCGGCATCGACGGCGCCGAATGCCAGACGGCGCCCGGCATTCATGAAATAGGCATGGCCGGCAATGCGGGCGAGCGGTTCGCGCACGCCTTCGAACTTGCCGATCGGCATGCCGAACTGTTCGCGTACGGTGGCATAGGCGCTGGTCGACCGGCAGGCCAATTCGGCGGCGCCGAGGGATTGCGAGGGCAAGGAGATGCTGCGGCCGGCGGCGAGTGATTCCATCAGCATACGCCAACCGTTGCCGGCACCTTCCCGCCCGCCGATGATGTAATCCAGCGGCACGAAGACGTCGTCTCCGAAAACCGGCCCGTTCTGGAACGGCACCCCCATGGGGTCGTGCCGGTTGCCGATGTTCAGGCCCGGTGTGTCGCGGGGGATCAGGGCGCAGGTAATGCCGATGTCTTCTTCTTCGCCCAACAGGTGTTCAGGGTCGAACAGCCGGAAGGCGAGGCCGATCACGGTGGCCACCGGCGCCAGGGTGATATAGCGCTTGTTGAAGGTCAGGCGGATACCGGTGATCTCTTCACCGTCCCACATTCCCTTGCAAACAATGCCTTGGCTCCGGCCATTGGCGGCATCGCTGCCGGCGCCCGGTTCGGTCAAGGCAAAACACGGGATGTCTTGGCCGCGGGCCAGACGGGGCAGATAGTGATCCTTCTGCGCTTCGGTGCCGTAATGCACCAACAATTCGCCGGGGCCTAAGGAATTCGGCACCATGACGGTGACGGCGGCTGTAACGCTGCGGCTCGACAACTTGACGACCACCGCCGAATGGGCATGGGCGGAATACCCCAAGCCGCCAAATTCCTTGGGGATGATGATGCCGAAAAACCCCTGGTCCTTGATGAAGGCCCAAACTTCGGGCGGCAGGTCGCGGTCCTGGTTGATCTGCCAGTCATCGAGCATTTGACAAAGATCCTCTGTCGGCCCATCGAGGAAGGCCTGTTCTTCTTCGGACAACGGTTTGATTTCGAAATCGAGCAGCTTCTGCCAATCCGGTTTTCCGGAAAACAATTCGCCGTCCCACCACACGGTGCCGGCCTCCAGCGCGATCCGTTCGGTTTCACCCATCGTCGGCAGGGCGCGTCCGACCATTTTCATAATCGGGGCCGAGATCAGCGGGCGTCTGATAACCGGTATCCCGAACAGGGCGATCAGTCCGACGCCGAGGAGCAACAAGATCATTGTCAATGTGGTCATGGTTACTTTCCTGCTCAGTTCCTGAGCGGTTTACCCTTCTTCAGCATGTGTTCGACCCGGGCCAGGGTCTTCGGCGTGCGGGCGAGTCTGAGGTTGACGTCTCTCTCAAGCCTTAACAATTGGTCTTCGGAAACCGGTTCCTGCGCATCGGTGTTGCCGCCGCTCAACACAAACGCAAGTTCGTGGGCAATGACGCCGTCATGGGGCGAGGCGACGCCCTTGTTGATGAAATCCCGCACGCCGAGGTCGAGCGCGGTCTGGCCGGTCGGCCCCGGCAAATGCAATTCATAGGGTTCGGGCGGCGAATAACCCTCCGCCAATTTAAGGGCGCGCGCCTTGGCCGCCGCCAGCACCCGGTCCTGGTTCATGACGACGTTGTCGGCGGGACGCAGGTACAGGAAATCCCTCGCTTCCATCGCCGACGTAGCGACCTGGGCCATGGCGATAGGCTCGAACGCCTTCATCACCGGCGGCATCGGGCCGCCGGGGCGGTCCTTGGTGGCCGACCAGCGGCCCAACAGTTCCTTGCAGCCGCCCCAGCCGGGAACGATGCCGACACCGGCTTCGACCAGACCGATATAGGTTTCCGCATGCGCCTCGATGGCGTCACAGTGCAGCAGCACTTCGCAGCCGCCGCCAAGGGCCATGCCTGACGGCGCGCCGACGACGGGGAAGGGTGCGTACTTCAACCGGGCGAATGTTTCCTGACCGCGTTTTAACACCCAACGGACGAACGGCCACAGGTGCAATTTGGCCCCATACAGCAACATCGCAATGTTGGCGCCGATCGAAAAATTACTGGCATCATTATGGATGACCAGGGCCTTAAAGCCCCGGCCGGGCAATTCCTTCACCGCCTTATCGATCATCCACAGGATAAAAGGGTTTAGAGAATTCATCTTCGAGGTGAATTCCAGGCAGGCGACGCCGTCGCCGATATCCCACAGGCTGGCCGACATGTTGCGGGCGATCGGCGAGCCGGCGCGTTTAACGTCTTGCAGCAACAACACGCCGTCCGGGCGGCGAATGTCTTCGTAGCCGGCGCCGGTGAACTGCTGCTGGCGCCCATCGCGGACACGATAGAACGATCCGTCACCGACGCTGCTGAGAAGGGGCGGGGTGCTCAAGCCTTGTTCCGATATGGCCGCCGCCAGCCAGGCCGGGCCGAGCTTGTCGATCAGTTCGAACGGCCCTGTTTTCCAGTTGTATCCAAGCCGCATGGCGCAGTCGACGGATTCGGGATCGTCGGCGATTTCCGGCACCAGGGATGCGGCATAGGCAAGGGTTGGCACCAACACGGATCGGGCATAGCGGCCCTCGGCACTGTCGTGCTCTAAGGTCGCCCTGAGCCCCCCTTTCCGGGCGGCCGTAGCGGCGGCGGATTTCGGGCGCTGGGCCTTAGCGTATTCGCCGGTTTGCAAATCAATGACTTCTTTTATCTTGTCGCCGCCTTCGGTGTTGAGCCGGTAAAAGCCGCCTTTGCCCTTACGGCCGGTGTAGCCGTCTTCGATCATCCGGCCGAGAAGGTCCGGCGCCTTGCCCAGAGCGTGGAAGGGATCGTCGGCGGGCAGCGCCGTCTCGAAGCTGGTCAGGATATGCGGCATCAGGTCGAGGCCGACCAGATCGAGAAGCCCGAAAATACCGGTCCGGGGAATGCCCGCGGGCCGCCCGAGTACGGCATCGGCTTCCTCGACGCCGATACCTTGGCGGAAGGCTTCGGTGACCGCCGCTTGCAGCCAGAAGGTGCCGATACGGTTGGCGATAAACCCCGGTGTGTCTTTGGCGGTAACCACGCTTTTCCCCATCTGTGCGTCGGCGAAATCCGATACGCGGGATTCCATGTCGGGATCCGCATCAGGGCCGGCGACGATCTCAAGAAGCCGCATGTAGCGGGGCGGATTGAAAAAATGGGTAATGAAAAAGCGTTTTCTCAGGTCGTCATCCATCCCCTCCGTCAATACCAGAAGCGGCAGGGTTGACGTGTTGGAACTGACGATGGCTTTCGGCTTCAGGTGCGGCGCCAAGGAACGGTAAAGATCCTGCTTGATATCCGGTTTTTCGATGATGGCCTCGATGATCCAGTCACAATCTCCGATCAGCGCAAGGTCGTCTTGGGTGCTGCCAGGCGTTATTCGTTTGGCGATCGTGGGGTGCATGAAGGCGGCGGGTTGGGCTTTTTTCATCTTGCCGATGGCGTCCTTTGCGGCGTCCGCCATGATATCCAGCAACACCACGTCGGCGCCCGCATTGGCGGCCTGGGCGGCGATGCCGGCACCCATGACGCCGGCGCCGATGACGCAGACTTTGCGAATAGGATTCATGAAATGGATTCCAGGACCGTTGCGATGCCTTGACCACCGCCGATGCACTGCGTCGACAGGGCATAGCGGCCGCTCTGGCGTTTTAGAATTTGCGCCGCCTTGCCGGTGATGCGCGCCCCGGTGGCGCCGAGAGGATGACCAAGGGCGAGGGCGCCGCCGTCGATATTAATTTTGGTAACGTCCAGCCCCAAGTCCCGGATCGAGGCCAAGGACTGGCTCGCGAACGCCTCGTTGAGTTCGATGACGTCCAGGTCCGCGGCCGTAATCCCGGCCCGCTCGAGCGCTTTTTTCGAAGATCCCACCGGGCCGATCCCCATGATTTCGGGCTGGCAGCCGGAAACGGCGAACGACCGAATTCGCGCCAGAGGCTCGAGGCCGTTTTTATCGGCGAAGTCCTCGGTGGTCACCAAAACCGCTGATGCGCCATCGGTCAGCGGTGATGAGGTACCGGCGGTTACCGTGCCGGTCTCGGTGAAGGCCGGATTCAATCCGGCTAGGGTTTCCGTCGTCGTATCCTCTCGGATGCAGCCGTCCGCCACGATTGCCCCGGTCTTTCCATGAACGGCAACGATTTCTTCGTCCAGCCGGCCCGATGACTGGGCCGCCGCCGCCTTGCCGTGGCTTTCAACGGCGAAGGCATCTTGTTCATCGCGGCCAATGTCGTATTTCACCGCGAGGTTCTCCGCCGTTTCGCCCATGCCCATATAGGCCTGCGGATAACGCTCATAGAGGTCTGTATGTGGCATCGGGTTGAAGCCGGTCATTGGGATTCGTGACATCGATTCAACGCCAGCGCAGATAAAGGCCTCGCCGGCATCCATTTGCATGGCGCCGGCGGCCATGTGGATGGCCTGCATGGAGGAGCCACAGAACCTGTTCACGGTCACGCCCCCAACACTAAGCGGCAGATCGGCCAGGAAGCCGATCAATCGGGCCACGTTGAAACCCTGCTCGCCCTCGGGAAAGGCGCATCCGACGATCAGGTCTTCGATCATTTCAGGGTCGACCCCGGTGCGTTGCAACAGCCCCTTCACCACCTGGGACGCCATTTCATCTGGGCGGACGCGCGACAGTTCCCCCTTGAAGGCGGGGGTGAAAGGCGACCGGGCATATCCGGCGATGACAACGGATTTCATGACGTGCGTTCCTCTTGCTGTTGGCGATGTTCGGAAACCAGTTCCTTTTTAGAAAGCTTGCCGATCATGGTTTTCGGCAATTCGTCGCGTATTTCAATTTCCGCCGGGCGCTCGATGGGATTGAGGTTTTTTTCGGCAAAATCGAGAAGTTCATCTTCGCTGACGCTAGCACCGCTTTTCAATTTAACGAAGGCCTTGGGCGTTTCGCCGCGGTATTCGTCGGGGATGCCGATGACGGTGACCTCATCGACTTCGGGATGTCGGTAAAGGGCGTCTTCGATGATCCGGGGATACACCTTGAAGCCGGAGCAGAAAATGACATCTTTTAGCCGATCCGTCAGGAACAGATAACCGTCTTCGTCAACGTGTCCGACATCACCGGTCATCAACCAACCGTCCCGTATCGTCTTGGACGTTTCGGCAGGATTATTCCAGTACCCAGCCATCACCTGGGGCCCTTTAACGGCAAGTTCTCCTCGATCTCCTACCGGTACGGAGACATCCGATTTGTCGATATTCCGAATTTCCACTTCAGTCCAAGGCAACGGCAGGCCGATGGAATCGGGCTTGTTTTCCGCATCGGTCGGATTGCAGGCAACGACCGGAGAGGTCTCAGACAGCCCGTACCCTTCGACGACAACACAGCCGGTTAGTTCCTCGAAGCTGGCCTTGACGGCCGCAGGCAATGGTGCGCCGCCGGATATGCAATAGCGGATGGATGAAAGATCATATCGGTCCAGTCCGTCAAAAATGGTGATGGCGTTAAAAATGGTCGGCACCGCCGGGAACAGGGTGGGATGGCGGGAATCTATGGTTTTCAGCACATCCTCCAGATCGAAGCGCGGCAGCAGAATCAGTTCCGCCCCCATTGAAATCCCCAGGTTCATCGCAGCGGTCATGGCAAAGACATGAAAAAAAGGAATGGCGCACAGGAAACGTTCACCAACCGGGTCGGCGTCACCCACCCACAATCGCACCTGTTGGGTGTTTGCCGAGATGTTGGCGTGGGTCAGCATGGCGCCCTTCGGCGTTCCCGTGGTGCCGCCGGTATATTGCAGTAAGGCAATGTCGGTTTTTGGGTCGATCTCGACCGGATCGGGATCGTTGCCCTTTGAGACCAGTTTGTCGAAAGACCTGATCCGAAGATCCTCGGATATTTCTGCTATTTCGCCCCTTTTGAGGACGTTGAACAACAGTTCCTTGACCGGTGGCAAAGCGTCGCTCAGCGAACAGATGACAATGGACCGCAAGGCGGTGGTGTTCAGAGCCGCCTCTACCTTCGGAAAGATCGATTTCAGATCAATGGTTACCATGACGGTGGTGCCGCTGTCGGAAATCTGGTTCTGAATTTCACTTTCGGTATACAGCGGATTGAAGTTGACCACCGTAGCCCCGACCTTCATGGCGGCGAAATAACTAATCACATAGTAGGGGCAGTTTGGCAGGCAGAGCCCAACGCGATCGCCTTTTCGAACCCCAAGATTCTGAAACCCCTTCGCCGCGCGGTTTACCATATCGCCGATTTCGGCGTAGGTGCTGACCCGTCCCATAAAATCAAGGCACGGCTGGTCCGGCCTCCGGGCAACGGAATTGTCCAAAATGGCCTGAATGGGTTTAACCGTGGGATGGGCCGGCGGATGATGGCGCGACCAATTTTTGGACTCCGTTTCGGCACGGGCGATAAAGCCCGACAGCAACGCGCACGTGCCTGCGGTGTCTTCGTTGAGAATGCCGTGGCGCTTGGAAGGAACCCAATGCAGGGCCTTGTCCGTTGTCACCAGCTTTTTGAAGATTTGGCGGGCGCTATCGGGTTCGACGATGGGATCGTCTTCGCCCTGGACGATCAATGTCGGCACGTCGATTTCAGGTAAATGATCCAGCAGTTCCCCGGTCATGGCGCGGAGCTGATAGAGGCCGTGAATGGGGATATTGTGGTAATTGATGTCCGGATGTTCGGATTCGTTTTCCCGGAACGGCATGACGCCTTCGAAAGAGGGCATCCATTCGGCCAGTTTGTTCAATCCATGGACCAACGGAACAAAAATCAGTTTCTTATTGCGATAGACCAGCGGCGCCGACACCGACGCCACCCCCACTAGTTTCTCAGGGTGCTCCGCGGCCAACATCAACGATAAGGCGCCACCGGCGGAAAACCCGGCGACAACGATCTGATCGGCGAAGGCCGACAAAATCCGGTAGCCCCGGCGGACCGAATTCAGCCATTCAGACCAAGTCCGTAATTTCAGGTCCCAAGGTGAGGTGCCGTGCCCGGCGAGACGGACCCCCATCACCGCATATCCCTGATCATTGAGGCGTTGTCCGTAATCGCTGAGTTCCGCCGGGGAGGCCAGGAAGCCGTGGACCAGAAGCACACCCTTTTGAGCAGGGTCTGGCGGTAACAGCAGATAAGGCTCGCCACTTTGCGTTGCCGTTTCCTTATCGTTGATCTCACGACACGGTTCTGATGAGAAATGGTCGCGGTTCCAGGTGTGAGCCTTTTGTTCGTCATTGAATAAAAAGAACGCAAGGTCCTGATCCGAGATCGTGGAACTCATTTCTAGTGCCGAGGTTACGGCATTTCCGACCTCCGGAATTGGCGCGACCTCATTGGCATAGACGATAACGGGATTTTCAATGCGCACTTCATTGCGCTTAAAATCATGGCAAAGCTTGTCGAGAAAACAATAGGCGTCTGGCGTCTGGCCGACGATTTCGGCTTCCTTGCAGTTGCTGAAAAAACGGTCCAACTCCATACTTTCCCCATCCAGCAGACCACGATAGCGATCGGGCCAATTAAGGCTGCGATGCAAATGGACGTTTGTAGAAGCGTGTAGGGTCTTGAGCGCCAAATAGAGCGTTCTGTGGAATTTGGCTTTGCTGATCTCCATTTGGTTTTGCCGGATCAGCGAGATAATGACAGAGGACGCCAGATGACTGAGGTTGATCGTCGTTCCGGTATAAAGGGCACGCATGTATTGGTCACGAATGCGAAGCGTTTCATTGCTGATGCTATGCACCAGCATCCGTTCGGCGTAACCTTCCGCATGGTCGCGTAGGCCGAATAGATCATCCAGCGAGGTGATTTTTCGAAAGTAGCCGTCTAACAGCGTTTGCTCCCACCACCGCCATTTCTTGTCGGTCTGGATGGGTGCATTCAGCCGAATATCCATGTCGGTGTCGCGGAATAGCAGGTTGCCCTCTACGAGCATTTCTTCGGCGGCTTGTTGGGGGATGCCTTTGGAGAACAAGCTAACCGCCCGGCTAAGGACATTTTCATGCACCCGGATGGGAAAAAAGGTGATGGTCGAAGGAACGATTAGGGTCGGCTCGGTTGCCCTGGCCAGGAGTTGTCGTTCGTCTTGAAGCCCCAGGGCCTTGACCCAGCGTTCAATACGCTGGACGTCGCCTTTTTTGTGCAGGTCTTGGATGCGTTTCTTGAAGATACCAAGGGTAAGTGCCAGAACCGCAGCGCCACGATGATGTTTGCGGCGTTCCTTGGACGTCGCGGAATAAACACCGAAGTTGCCTTCGCTGTCGACCACCCGGCGGCTCTTGACCATGCCCCCTTCCGGGAACATCACGACTTTGCGTCCCCGCAGGATTTCGGCGGCCAGAAACGGTAACAGTCCCGGCAGATTGTTAGGCATGGCGCCAACGCTACGCAGGAACTTTGACAGGACTTCATTGGCCTCGAACAGGGTGTGATCAGCAACGGAGCGGGTATGCGCGCCTGTCGCCCGATAAATGAGATAGGGAGGGATGACAGTTTCAAACCGTGCAAAATGATTGAACAGGAAAATATGTCCCTGTTCCAGGAGCTCATTATTGGGGTGAACCCAGAGATTCAGCCCAAATCG
>PTLL01000008.1 GCA_002938315.1 Alphaproteobacteria bacterium MarineAlpha3_Bin2
TGTCGCCGATGGGTCGATTGAGCGGACGATCCTTCCGTTAATGAGCATTTTGGCGATGTCAGCGTTTCTGCCGGTCTCCGAAATCGCCAATATTGGCCGCCAGTTGGCGGATACCCTGGGGTCCACCCGTCGCCTTCATGCGGTAGAGCAGGAAGTTGTTACGGTCACCGATGGGGCAGGCGTGGACGACGCGGCCGCCAGACGAAGCGGCGGCGTGTCGTTAAGCCTGGACCACGTCTATTTTTCCTATGCCGGCACCAATCGCCCGGCCTTGGCGGATGTCTCCCTCGATCTGCCGGCGGGCAGCACGGTCGCCCTGGTCGGCCCATCGGGTGCCGGCAAGACGACGACGGCGAATCTGTTCATGCGTTTCTGGGACCCGGACCGGGGGGTGATCCGCATGAACGGCCGGGATTTGCGGGACTATGAACTCGACGACTTGCGCGAACGCATCGCGCTTGTCGCGCAGGACACCTATCTGTTTAACGACACCTTGCGCGCCAATATCCTGATTGCCCAACCGGACGCGAACGATACTGACCTCGCCGAGGCGCTGGAGCGGGCCTCGTTGACGGCGTTCGTCGCCGGACTGCCCGACGGATGGGACACCCCGGTCGGCGAGCGCGGCATGCGCCTGTCTGGCGGACAACGCCAGCGGGTGGCGATTGCCCGCGCCTTTCTGAAGGACGCGCCGGTCTTGATCCTGGATGAAGCCTCCTCCCATCTCGACGCCATCAACGAGCAGGCCGTCCGTGCCGCGCTGAGGGAATTGATGAGCAAAAGGACCACAATCGTTATTGCTCACCGCCTTTCGACGATCCGCAACGCCGATTTTATCGTCGTAATGGCGGATGGGCGAGTCGCTGAAACCGGAAGCCACGATACCTTGCTCGCTAGGAGGGGCCTCTATGCGCGGCTCGTGGCGCACCAGCTTGCCGGGAACCGTGCGGTCTTTGAAGCGCACGGCAAGGTGCCGCAAGACACCTTGGACAAACTCGATGGGCCAATCCTGCCATGACAATCTTCACCCGATACATCGGCATCGACTAATCCGGGGCGTAGACGCCGACCACCAGCCTCAAGGGCCTGCGCGTCTATCTGGCCGAGGACGACGCGATGGCGGCGACTTCATATTTGTGCAGAAGAAATAGGGCACACAAGCGCTTCTTTGCAGCACACCTGTGTAGCTAGCGCAATAAAACTGCAAGCCATGGCATCGCAGCTACAAAAAACTACGAACCTAGCTACACAGAGCATACCAGATGGCATTGGACAAACGCAACCGGCATAAGACTATAATTCATTGATTTTGCTAACTTTACACACATGTAAAGTTACGAAGACGCTAGGCCAGAAAACGCTTAAAAACCTTATTCGATATTCTGCACCTGCTCTCGCAATTGTTCAATGGCGGCTTTCAATTCCAGACCGATCCGAGTTAGGTCGATGTCTTGGGATTTGGAACATAATGTATTGGCCTCTCGGTTGAATTCCTGACACAGGAAATCCAGTTTGCGGCCAACGGCACCTTTCCCTTTCATCAATTCCTGTGCCGCTTCCTGGTGTGCCTGAAGCCGGTCCAGTTCTTCGCGCAAATCGGCCTTGCTCATCAGCAGCGCCGCCTCCTGGGCCAAGCGCTCTTCCGAAATCGCTGGGATATCCTCCAGCAGCTGCTGCACTTGCGTCTTTAAACGCTGACGAAGTGCGTCGGGTTGCATTACCGACAGTTTTTCAGCTTCCGCGCAAAGCCCGGCAATATCATCAAGGCGGGCTTGCAAAGTTTCAGCCAGCCGCGCCCCTTCTTCATCGCGCATGGCGCCCAGTGCATTCAAGGCAGTGTCTAAATCGTTAAGGATTTCGGCTTCCAATGCCTTGCGCGCCTCATCGTTCAGGTCTTCCTCAACCGGTTCGACGACGCCCCGCAACGCCAGCAAACCGTCGAGGCTAGGTTCACGGGCATCCGCAACCCGTTTTCGAATTTCGGGCAGCGTCGCCAGCAACTCCTCTAACACCGCATGGTTGACCCGGACACCGGCGACCCCTTCTTGCCGGCGGAGATTCAACGCCGCCGACACGTTGCCGCGTTTTAACCGTTTCGCGGCCCGGTCTCTGAGCGGTTTTTCCAAACTCTCGAAGCCATTGGGAAGGCGGCAACGCACATCCAACCCCTTGGCGTTGACGCTTTTAATCTCCCAAGTCCAGGAACTGGTGTCTTTTCTGCCCTCTGCGCGGGCAAAACCGGTCATCGATGAAATGGACACGCGGCCTCCGTCATATAATCACTGGCAAGATTTATACGCCGGGTGGGCGGCGGCAACAAGGTGAGCCGGGGCGCAACCCACTCGCCACCGAGATCAAACCACCCTATAAATTTAATCATCATGTCAAAGAAAGTCCTTACTCCCGCCGCCGTCCTAATTACCGGGGCTTCAAGCGGTATCGGTGAGGCCCTGGCCCGCGAATACGCCGGGCCGGGCCGGTTTTTGGCCCTATCAGGCCGTCACCAAGAACGCCTGAAGGACGTCGCCAATGCGTGCCGCGGATTCGGCGCGGATGTCGAGGCCAAGGTCGTGGATGTCGCGGACCGCGACGCCATGGCGCGATGGATAAAGGCTGTCGACGCCAAACACCCCCTGGACCTGGTCATTGCCAACGCCGGAATATCTTCAGGATCGGGCGGGCGCGGAGAAAGCGAAACCCAAGCGCGGGATATTTTCGCCGTTAATCTTGCTGGTGTCCTAAACACCATTTGGCCGGCCATTACGCCGATGCGGGAACGCGGCACCGGACAAATCGCCATCGTCAGTTCGGTGGCGGCGTTTAGGGGACTGCCCGGCGCCCCCGCTTATGCGGCCAGCAAGGCAGCGGTCAAAAACTATGGCGAGGGCCTGCGCGGCTGGCTGGCCGCCGACGGCATCGGCGTATCGGTGATCTGCCCCGGCTTCGTCCACACCCGAATGACCGAAAAGAACACCTACCCAATGCCGTTCCTGATGGATGCCAACAAAGCCGCCCGCATCATCCGCAAGGGCGTGGAACGTGACAAACCTCGGATCGCATTCCCGTGGCCGACCTACATCCTCGCTTGGCTGGCCGGCGCCTTGCCGCCAGGTTGGACGGACGCTGTGTATAATCGACTTCCGAAAAAGGACTGAGGGATGGAAACAGCCAAATCATCGAATCCGCGAAGCGGCGCAAGCTATTCCGCGCTGCGCTTGTTGAGGACCGTCCTGCCCTGGGGCGAAAGCACGTTCCGCAACCGCTTTTTTCTGACGTTGGTGTTGCTGTTAGCGGCAGCGCTGTTGAACGCCACCGTTCCCAACTTTTTTGCCGCTGCCGTCGACGTGTTTTCCGGCGGCCCCGCCTGGGCGGTTGCGCCAGCCACCATCCTAGCCGCTTACGTGTTTACCTATTGGTTATCCAAAATGTTCAACGAAGCCCGTTGGATGCTGTATGGGCCCATCGAACAACGTGCCCAACGCACCCTGGCGTTGCGTTCCAGCCAACATCTCATTGGGGTTTCACCTCAGCCGCAACACCGGCGAAATCAGCCGCGTCATGGACAACGGGCTTAGGGGATTACGCGAATTCGTGTTTGACGCGATTTTTCTGATCCTGCCGTTTGGGGCTGAAATTTTGTTCGTCACCGGCTACATGTTGGTTCGTCTGGATTTTGTATTCGCCCTTGTTTTACTGGTGACCATCGTTTTATACGCTTTCGTGTTGATTATCGGATCGGACCGTTTGCGAAAGCACCAACGGCTTGCAATTTCCAAAGGGGCGACAGCCCACGGCGAGGCCATCGACGCCTTAATCAACTATGAAACCGTTAAATATTTCGGTAATGAACAGTTCGTCGCCGAACGCTATGACACCAGCTTGGCTGATGTCGAACGGTTGACCATCCGCGCCTTCACCTACCGCAGTTTCCTGGGCTTCATCATGATGACCATCATGACCGGCGGCATGCTATCAATTTTCATGCTGGCCGTGGGCCGGCTCGAGGCCGGAACCATGACCCTGGGTGAGCTTGTCCTGGTCAACGCCTACCTGCTTCAATTAGTCTGGCCGCTGGAGCGACTGGGGAACCTCTATCGGGCGATCAAGCAGGCGCTGGTCGAACTGGAACAATTGGTCGAGCTCCTGGAAGAAACGCCAGACCTTCCCGACCGCAAGGACGCGATTGCGTTGCCGATGGGTCTAGGCGCTGTTCGTTTCGAAAATGTGGAGTTTCCCTACCGAAACGGGTTACAGACCTTAAACGGCCTCGATTTTCAGGTGCCGTCCGGCACCAAGGTCGCCCTGGTCGGCCCCACCGGGGCTGGAAAAACTACCATCGCCCGGCTTTTATACCGCTTCTACGACCCTGACCGGGGCGGGGTATTCGTGGACGATTGTGAAGTCCGCAGCCTGACCCTGAACAGCCTACGCAGCGCAATCGCCGTAGTCCCGTAGGACCCGGTTCTGTTTAACGACACCATCGGCTACAACATTGCCTTCGGACGCCCTACGGCAGGCCAACCGGCGATCGAAGAGGCGGCCCGTTCGGCCCATATCCATGAATTCATCCAAGGGCTGCCGGATAAATACGCGACCCGGGTCGGCGAACGCGGATTGAAGTTATCGGGAGGCGAAAAACAACGCGTCGCCATCGCCCGGGCATTGTTGAAAAACCCCCGTATATTCATTCTTGATGAAGCCACATCGGCACTGGACAGCACTACCGAACAGAGCGTTCAGGCTTGCCTAAAGAATCTCGGCGCCACCATCACGACCCTGGTCATCGCCCACCGATTGTCGACCATCATCGACGCCGACATGATCCTAGTTCTTGACAAGGGCCGCATTGTTGAGCGCGGCGTTCACACCGACCTGTTGAGCCAGAAGGGCTTATACGCGGAGCTTTGGCAGCGCCAAGCCCGGGAAATGACCCGTCATTGATTGGCCCGGTTTAATTTCCGCCATTTGGCGACATTGCGGTTGTGTTCGGCAAGGGTCTTTGAGAACACGTGGCCACCGGAGCCGTCTGCAACGAAGTAAATTTCCTGGCTTTTCGCCGGTCTCAGAACTGCCTCCAGCGCGGCGGCGCCGGGGTTACTGATGGGTAACGGCGGCAAGCCATTAATCACATAAGTGTTGAAGGGGGATGGTTTTTTAAGGTCTGCCCCCAACAATTTACGACCCAGAGGGCGTTTGCCGTCGTTCAAACCATAAACCACGGTCGGGTCCGATTGCAGGCGCATGCCCTTTTTCAGACGATTAATAAAAACCGCGGCGATGCGAGGCCGCTCCACCGCCAAGGCTGTTTCCTTTTCGACGATGGAGGCTAATACAAGGGCTTCTCCGGGCGATTTCAACGGCAAGCCCTCGTCCCGGTTGTTCCACAGGTTGGCGACTAAATCCTGCATGGCATTGGTCATTCGGCGGAGTATGTCTCTGCGTTTGTCGCCATAGGAAAAATGATAAGTTTCCGGTAACAATGTCCCTTCGCCGGGGGAAATACTGACATTGCCAATTAGGCCAGGGGTGCGGGCCAATTGAGACAGCATTTCCACCGTACTCAGGCCCTCGGCGAAGGTCACCCGGCGGACAACCGTACGTCCAGACCGCAACAGTTCGAGCACGGATTCGGGGCTAATCCTGGCCGGGAAAGCATATTCTCCGGCCTTCAACGGCTTACCCGCCCCCGAAAGCCTGACGGCGAGGCGAAACACCAGCGAATTTGTAAGAACCCCTGCCCGGTTCAGATCGCGGGCGATGGCAGTAGTGCTGGCGCCACGCTCGATTACGACGATTCTTTCGGTGGCCAAGGGTCCCGGTTGTTTGAACTCAGCATTACCCCAATACATGGCGCCGCCGCCGGCTACGATCAGCACGGTTAGGAAGAAAAATAGAATTTTATGAGTGCGGCCCATGGGCCAGCTTACACTAGTCCACCGCTTTTAAAACAAGCGATGCGTTTGTACCGCCGAAGCCAAAGGAATTGGACAACACCGCCTTGATGGAGCGTTCCTTGGGCTGATGGGGAACCAATTCGATGCCGCCGTCGACCGAGGGATTGTCCAAGTTCAAGGTCGGCGGCGCCACCCCGTCGCGCATGGCGAGGATCGAAAAGATCGCCTCGACCGCGCCTGCGGCACCCAATAGATGGCCGATCGCCGATTTCGTCGATGACATAAAAATATCGTCGGCGGCCGCGCCGAACACTTTTTGCACGGCCCCGTATTCAATTTCATCGCCCAGGGGTGTCGAGGTGCCATGCGCATTGACGTAATCGATGTCTTCCGGATTGAGGCCCGAGCGCTTCAATGCCGCCGACATGCAGCGCTGGGCGCCGTTGCCATCAGGGGCGGGGGCGGTGATATGATGGGCATCGCCGGACATTCCGTAGCCGACAACCTCGGCCAAAATATTGGCGCCGCGCGCTTTAGCGTGTTCCAATTCCTCCAACACGACGACCCCGGCCCCGTCGCCCATGACGAAACCGTCGCGGTCTTTATCCCATGGCCGCGACGCCTTTTCGGGGGTGTCGTTAAAGTTGGTCGATAACGCCCTGGCCGAACAGAACCCGGCCATACCGAGGCGGCAAATGGCGGCTTCGGCGCCGCCGGCAACCATCACGTCGGCATCATCCCACATGATGATCCGGGCGGCGTCGCCGATGGCGTGCGAACCGGTGGAACACGCCGTCACCACGGAATGATTGGGACCCTTGAATCCGTATTTGATCGACACATGGCCCGAAACCAGGTTGATCAGGCAGGCGGGAATGAAAAACGGGCTGATGCGCCGCATTTTTCCGGTTTCGGCCATGATCGCGTTTTTGGCGATCTCATTCAGGCCACCGATGCCGGAGCCGATCATGACGCCGGTACGGAACAGATCTTCTTCGCCTTCCGGCGCCCAGCCAGAATCCGTTACCGCCTGGGTCGCCGCGACCAAGCCGTAAACGATGAAATCATCTATACGGCGCTGTTCCTTGGTGCCGACCCAATCATCGATGCAAAAAAGACCATCAGCGGTATCGCCGACAGGCACTTGTCCGCCGATCTTTGAAGCCAAATCGCTGGTATCAAAGGTTTGGATGGAGCCGATACCGGATTTTCCGGCAAGCAGGCTTTTCCAGTTCTGTTCTACCCCGCACCCCAAAGAGGTTACGAGACCCATTCCGGTAACGACAACACGTCTCATGGTTTCTCGCTAGTCGAAAACAAAAAGCAGCAAGAATTCTTGCTGGGATAAGCAACCGGGACAAGCCCGCCGAACGTCCGGCGGATCCCGGTCAAGCTTTTAAGAACTTTGAGATTCGATAAATGTAATAGCGTCTTTAATGGTCTGAATTTTCTCGGCGTCCTCATCGGGAATTTCACAACCAAATTCTTCTTCGAAGGCCATGACCAATTCAACGGTATCCAGGCTATCGGCACCAAGATCGTCAATGAAGCTGGTCCCTTCGGCGACCTTTGATTCATCAACGCCCAGGTGTTCAACAACGATCTTTTTAACGCGATCAGCGACGTCACTCATAGTCTTTAATTCCTTGACAAATTTAATGGTGAAATTCGTTCCTTTGGGTGGATATCGGGCCACTCAGACGTTCATTCGTAGGGAAAGTGCCGCTACGTAACACACTTTTTTTGCCTTGGCCAGTGGTTAAGAATTCAGCGCTATATCATCGCCATTCCACCGTTGACATGTAATGTCTGGCCGGTGACGTAAGACGCCTCCTCGCTGGCCAGATAAACGCATGCGCCGGCGATGTCGGCGGGGTCTCCCATTCTTGCGGCGGGAATGCGTCCGGTGATGGCGTCTTTCTGATCGTCGCTCAAGGCGTCGGTCATCGGGGTGGCGATGAAACCCGGCGCCACACAATTGACGGTGATGGACCGGCTGGCAACTTCTTGAGCTAGGGATTTGGACATGCCGATCATCGCCGCCTTCGACGCCGCGTAATTGGCCTGGCCCGGGTTGCCGGTAACCCCGACAATAGAGGTAATGGAAATGATCCGCCCCCAACGCTTTTTCATCATCGGGCGCAGGCACGCCTTCGACAGCCGAAAAGCCGCCGTCAGATTAACCTCCAGAACCTGGCTCCAATCTTCGTCGGACATCCGCATGGCCAGTTGATCGCGGGTTAGACCGGCGTTATTGATCAGAATATCGATTCCGCCCATGGCCGCCTCGGCATCTTTGATAAGCCCTTCCGTGGCATCGGACGAGGAAAGATCGGCGGGCAACGAATAGGCACCGTCACCTAAGTCCTTGGCCAGCCCCTCAAGAGCGTCGATGCGGGTGCCGGACAGCCCGACTCTGGCACCGCCGGCGTGGAAAGCCCGGGCAATGGCACCGCCGATGCCGCCCGATGCCCCGGTGATCAACGCGCATTTTTCGCTCAGGTCAAACATGGCTGTCCTTTTATAGTCCCTTAAGAAATTCTTCGATGCTGTCCGGGGTGCCGACTGAAATGGCACTGAGTTCCTTGTCGATCCGCCGCGCTAGACCCGCCAACACCTTACCGCCGCCGACCTCAATCAAGCTATCGACACCTTCATTTTTCATTGTAAGCACACATTCGCGCCACCGCACCATGCCGGTGACCTGATCGACTAAATGCGAGCGGATGTCCGCCAGGTCGGCAACTACGTCAGCGGTGACGTTGGCGATTAATGGCACCGTCAATGGCTGCATGGCCACTTCGCCCAACGCTTCGGCCATGACCTTGGCAGCGGGCGCCATCAATGGGCAATGAAAGGGTGCGGAAACCGGCAGCAGGATCGCCCGCTTGGCGCCTTTTTCCTTGGCGATTTCGATGGCCTGCTCGACCGCGGCGGCATCGCCGGACACCACTACTTGGCCCGGTGCATTATCGTTTGCAGCGGCACAAACACCATCCACAGATGCGGCGGCGGCGATGGCAATCACATCGTCCAGGTCAAGCCCCATCAACGCCGCCATGGCGCCTTGGCCGACGGGAACCGCCTCTTGCATGGCACGGCCACGGGTTTTCAATAACCCGGCGGTGTCGGCAAGGGAAAAACACCCGGCGGCGGCCAGTGCCGAATATTCACCCAGTGAATGACCGGAAACGAAAGCCGCCGTAGCCGCTAGGTCGACACCACCCTCGGATTTCAACACCTGCATCACCGCCATGCTGACGGCCATAATTGCCGGTTGCGCGTTTTCTGTCAGGATCAATTCTTCGTCGGGGCCTTCGAACATCAACCGAGACAGGTTCTGGCCCAGCGCCTCATCAATTTCCTCGAATACTTCGCGGGCACAGGCAAAGGCCTCGGCCACGTCACGCCCCATGCCGACGGCTTGGCTGCCCTGACCGGGAAAAACAAACGCTCGAGACATTAATTATCCCCTTTTTGAAACAATCCGAAACTGGCAGGTAAAGGGCCCTGGCGTGGCTGTCAAGCGTGACCGTCAAAACGGAAAATATCAAGCCTTGCCGGGCGCCGTCCATTGTCAAGACCAGGGCGCTTTCGACGCTTGCGCCACCCCGGCAAACCTGTATAGTGCGCGCGCTTTGAATAAAGCTTCCTGCCGGGATGGTCCCGGCTATACCCGCCAAATTTGGGGGTTGAGATAATCCAAAGGGAGAAGAATATCGTGCCTTTTTACGAAACCGTGTTTATCGCACGCCAAGACCTGACTACGGCCCAGGCTGACGGCCTGATCGAAACCTTTGAAAAAGTCATCACCGACCAGGGCGGCACCGTGCCGAAGAAAGAGTCCTGGGGTCTTCGGTCCATGGCCTACAAGATTAAGAAAAATCGCAAGGGCCATTACGCGCTGATGAATATCGACGCCACCGGCCCCGCCATTCAGGAGCTGGAACGCCAAATGCACCTGCATGAGGACATTCTTCGCCACTTGGTGACCCGGGTTGACGAGTTTGAGGAAGGACCGTCTGCCGTGCTTCGCGCTAAAGAACGGGGCGATGATCGTGGCCGCCGCGGCGATCACGATGGTGACAGGAAATTTTCTAAAACCGACGACAAACCCAAGGTCGAGGCTAAAGCGGACGACCCTAAGGCTGAAAATGCTAAGGCTGAAAATGCTAAGGCTGAAAATGCTGAGACTGAAGACTCAAAGGCAGGTGACGCCGAAACCAGAGACGAAGGAGATGAAAAATGACCCCTCCTTATGGCGGCCCCCCTCGTGGCGGACCCGGTGCTGGTGGTTTCGGCGGCGGAGGTCCTGGCGGCAAGCGGCCGTCGTTTTTCCGTCGCCGCAAGTCCTGCCCGTTTTCCGGACCGAATGCGCCAAAAATTGATTATAAGGACGCAAAATTGCTGTCCCGGTATATTTCGGAACGAGGCAAGATCGTGCCCAGCCGTATTACCGCTGTATCGGCTAAAAAACAGCGTGAATTGGCCAGGGTGATCAAAAAAGCCCGTTTCCTGGCATTGATTCCCTACCTTATCAAATAATTCACCCCGGGATTTTACAGGGATAAAGCCATGCCCAAGAAAACGCTGATCGCCATTGGCGCCGGCGTTTTAAGTGCTTTCGCCGCCACGGCGTTCCTAAGCCAGGCGCCGGGGGCGCTGATGCTGGTCTATTTCGCCGACCTGCCATTGTTTTTGGCCGGTTTTGGCCTTGGCCCCCAGTCCATGGTCATCAGCGGCGCCGTCGGCTTTATGGCTGCCGGCTTGATTGGCGGCGGCATCGCTGCCGGTGTTTTCGGCATGACCCAGGTACTCCCGGCCTGGCTGGTGGTTCGCCAATATCTGCTACAGCGGCCCCAAGGAAGCTCCGGCGCCGCGGACGGTGCTGATACCGTGGGGGCGGCCGTCGAATGGTATCCCATCGGCAATATTCTTTGCTGGCTGACAATGCTGGCTGCCGCCGCTTTGGTGGCGGGAACGATGGCTGCTATGGGCGGCGCCGAAGGCTTGTCGGTGCTGGTTTCAACCAACTTGGAAAATCTGTTACAAGCCATGGCGCCACAATGGGAACCCGACCACCTGGCCCGGATGGTGGGGATCATGACACCAATGTTTCCAGGCGCCATCGGCGTTTCATGGATAATCATGACCATCGTCAACGCGACCTTGGCCCAGGGCTTAATGGTCAAGTGGGGCAGCGCCCAGCGGCCGTCCCCGGCCTATATCGACCTCGAGCTTCCGCAATGGATATCCTGGCCGATGATCGCCGCTGCGCTATTGGCATTGATGGGATCGGGGGAAATGGAGTATACCGGCCGCAACCTGGCAATGATCCTGGCCGTCCCGTTCTTTTTTTTAGGACTGGCCGTGGTTCACACCTGGGCCAGGCGGAAGGCCCACACTACAATGATGCTGGTGGCTTTCTACCTAATCCTGGTGATGTCAGGATGGGCGACATTGTTTGTCACCGGAATTGGCATCATTGAACTTTGGAACGGGCTACGCCGATATATGGACGGGCCTTTGAACGATAACGATTAACCTCCGGGCAGCGCCCGGAACAGAAAACCCAAACGGGGATTAAGGAGCGAACACAATGGAAGTCATTTTACTGGAACGGATCGACAAACTCGGCCAGATGGGTGACGTGGTCAACGTCAAGTCGGGCTATGCCCGCAATTTTCTTCTACCCCAAAAAAAGGCGCTGCGCGCCACCGATTCCAACAAGCAACATTTCGAGGCCGATCGCGCCCAGTTGGAAGCTTCAAATCTGGAGCGCCGCACCGACGCGGAAAAACTGGACAACAAGATGGATGGCCTGTCCGTCACCATGCTCCGGCAAGCCGGTGAAGCCGGACAGCTCTATGGCTCCGTCAATGCCAGGGATATCGCGAACGGCGTCACCGAAGCCGGATTCACTGTTTCCCGACAACAGATTGAATTAGCTCACCCGATCAAGAACCTCGGCCTTTTTGACGTCAAGGTGACCTTGCATCCAGAAGTCCAGGTGACGGTTGTCGCCAATGTCGCCCGTTCCGAGGCTGAGGCCAAAACCCAGGCCAAGACCGGCAAGGCCGTCGTCAGCACCGAAGAGGAAGAAGCGCAAGCCGCTCAAGCCCAAGCAGAAACCGCCGAAACCGAGGACGAGGCCAAGCCGAAGACGAAGAAAAAGGCAAAGCCTACCGAAATCGGTGAGGAGGAAGCCAAGGTTGTTGAGGAAGCCGCCGATGAAGCCGCCGCTGAACAGGCCGAGGAAATCTTCGAAGAAGGAGCCGCGCCTCAGCCGGAACCAGAAGATGCGGCCGCGGATAAAGCCGCCGACGATGCCGGAGACAAAACCGAATAAACCCGGACTTCACATATATTTTGGCCAAACGGCCGAGACGGCGTGCCCTCAAGCGGCGCGCCGTTTTGGTTTTTGGCCAATGGGAGTAAATGATGGGCCCAGCAAGGCCCTGCGTTGGTTGCCCACCGCCGTTTCCTTCCGTCAACATTTATTGCCCAGCGTTATACACAGAAAACCGCCTTTATCCCCGCTATTCTAGGTAGCCCGACTCAGTCAATTTCCCTAGCTTCGTGCGATGGCAACGACGACGGCAACAACCCCCAATGATAACGGCCCGATCCCGGCTGAATCCCAGGATAGACAACATCCGTTTCGGACCATGCCGCACAACCCTGAGGCCGAAAAAAGCCTTCTCGGCGCCATCTTCGTCAACAATCGCGCCTATGAAACGGTGTCGGAATTCCTTAAACCCGAACATTTTTCCTATCCCCAGCACGGCCGCATTTACGAGGCCTGCGCCAAACTGATTGATCGCGGCCAAATCGCCGACCCGATCACGCTGAAACGATATTTCGAGGCCGACGAGAACCTGGCCAATATTGGCGGCCCGGCCTATCTGGCGGAATTGGCTGGCTCTGCGGTGACGGTGATCAACGCCGGCGAATACGGGCACCTGGTTTACGACTTGTTTCTCAAACGGGAACTAATTGCCTTGGGCGAGGATGTGGTGAATAGCGCCTATGGCGGCGAGGTCGATGAATCGGCGACAACCCAGATCGAAAATGCCGAACAAGGTCTTTATGACCTGGCAACCGCAGGCGAATACGAAGGCGGCTTCCAGGCGTTTAAGGATTCCGTGATCGCCGCCATCGATATCGCCACCGTGGCCCATAACCGCGAAGGCGGGCTGGCCGGCGTCGGCACCGGGTTCCGCGACTTGGACTCCCTGTTGGGCGGCTTACATTCATCGGACCTGTTGATCCTGGCCGGACGGCCCGGCATGGGCAAAACCGCGCTCGCCACCAATATCGCCTATAACGCGGCCTATACGTACCAACATTCCGAGGGCCGCGAAGGCGCCGTGGTCGGGTTCTTTTCCCTGGAAATGTCGGCCGAACAGTTGGCCAGCCGCATCCTTTCCGAACAATCGGATATCTCGTCCGACCGTATGCGCAAGGGCGAACTGGCGAACGAGGAATTCAACCGCCTGTCTGCCGCCTCGACCACGCTTCATCAAATCCCGATTTTTATCGACGATACCCCAGCATTGACAGTCAGCGCCCTTCGCACCCGCGCCCGGCGGCTGAAGCGCCAGCATAATTTAGGGCTCATCGTCGTCGATTACCTGCAATTGATTTCCGGGGCCGGAACAAACCGAAACGACGGCCGTGTCCAGGAGGTCTCTGAAATTACCCGTGGGCTCAAGACCCTGGCAAAGGAATTGGAGGTGCCGGTGCTGGCGCTGTCGCAGCTATCGCGCGCCGTCGAACAACGCGAGCCGCCCCGTCCGCAATTGTCCGATCTTCGTGAATCAGGGTCCATCGAGCAAGACGCCGATGTGGTCGCCTTCATCTATCGCGAGGAATATTATTTGGAACGCAAAAAACCCGGACATCGCAGCGACGAGGACTCGGGAAAGTACGAAGAACGGATACAGCGGTGGGAAGAAGCCAAGGAGAAGGTCGCCAATCTGGCCGATGTTATCGTCGCCAAACAGCGGCACGGTCCCATCGGCGATGTACCCATGCGATTCACCGGCGCCTTTACCCGCTTCAGCGATCTGGACCTCCACCACATTTCCGAAGATTAACGGCGGGGGTTAAGCCACCGCCATGCCCACCACTCCTGCCCCCGCACCCATTTCAGACGCTTATGCCGGCGCTATCCTGACTATCGATCTGGATGCCATCGTCGCCAATTACAGGCTGCTATCGGGCAAGCTTTCAGGCGCCTCCTTATCCGCCGTGGTCAAGGCCGATGGATACGGCTTGGGCGCCGAGCCGGTGGCAGCGGCGTTGGCCGGGGCCGGGTGCAGGGTATTCTATGTCGCCCATATCGAAGAAGGCATCAGGCTTCGCCAAGCCCTCAACGATACCGGCAACAGCGACTTCGTTCAGGCCGAAATCCATGTCTTGGGGGGTCTTCTGCCCAACACCGAGGACGCCTATGACGCCAGCCGCCTAATTCCGGTGCTGGGCAGCCTGGACCAAATCCATAACTGGAAAAGTTATTGCCAACGGCTCGAACGTCCTCTGCCCTGCGATATTCACGCCGATACGGGCATGGCCCGCTTAGGCCTACCCCCCGTGGAAGTCGAAAAGCTGGTGGAGGAACCCAGCCGCCTCGATGACCTCAATATCCTCACCGTCATCAGCCACCTTGCCTGCGCCGATGAACCGGACAACCCCAAGAACGCCGAACAATTGGACGCCTTCCGGGAACTCCGCCGGCATCTTCCACAGGGCTTGGCAAGTTTCGCCAACTCATCGGGAATTTTCCTAGGCCCCGATTATCACTTCGATCAGGCCCGTCCAGGGGCCGCCCTTTTCGGGGTCGCGCCGGTACCCGGAGACCCCAATCCAATGGCGCAAGTCGTTAAATTACAAGGGAAAATCGCCCAAGTGCGTGCCGTTGACACCCCCCAAACCGTTGGCTATGGTGCCAGCCATCGCATCGAGAGCCCGGCCCGGATCGCCACCGTGATAATAGGGTATGCGGACGGTTTTTTACGGTCTCTCAGCAACAAAGGGACCGGGTATATCGGAAATATTCCGGTCCCGGTAGTGGGGCGCGTATCCATGGATCTCATTACCCTCGACGTTACCGGCGTTCCCGAACACCTTTGCCCCGTCGGCGCCCTGGTCGATTTGATCGGCCCCAACAATCCCATTGACCAAGTCGCAGCCGCCGCCGGCACCATCGGCTACGAAATTCTCACCAGCCTCGGCCATCGCTATCACCGGGCCTATGTGGGGGGTGGGAGCACGTGAATTTTGTGGGCAACATCAGTCGGTTGGCGACCCTGGCTGAATCGGCATTGCGCAACGAGGAAACTTCATGACGTCTCGTATCGTGCAGGCCTATGACAAGTTGGTGCTCACCAATCCTAAGTTAGTTCTGGTCCTGCTGCTCTCGATTCTGGTTTTCTTCGGCTATCACACAAAAGATTTCAAGTTGGACGCATCCGCCGATTCCCTGTTACTGGAAGACGATGCGGACCTCAAGTTGTTCCGCAAAATCCACGCCCGATATCCGAGTAACGACCTACTCATTGTGACCTATACCCCCAACGAAGATCTCTTCTCGGACCAAGCCTTGGAACCTTTGAAACAACTCCGTGAAGAACTTAAGAAAGTCGGCAGCGTGGACACGGTGTTCACGATACTCGATGCCCCCCTGTTCAACAGCTCGGACGAATCGATTGAAGAAATGATCGAGGACATGCCAAGCCTAGAAAAACCCGGCATCGATAGGGCCAAGGCCAAGGACGAGTTGATCAATAGCCCTATTTACCGGGAACTCATCATCAGCGGAGATGGTCGGACCACGGCATTACTGTTGGGGATGGTCAACAATCAACGCTACAACAGCTTACTCACATCTCGAAATGAGCTGCGCGACAAGCGACGAGATACCGGCCTTACAGATAAAGAAGCGCAAACCCTAGCTGGCATCACCGCCGAATACGATCAGGCCCATGATGCGTTAAATGAGCAACGCCACCTTGACGTTGCCCAAATCAGAGACATCATCGAGCCGTACCGCCAGCATGGCGTTTTATATCTCGGCGGTGTGCCGATGATTACCGACGACATGGTGACGTTTGTACGCAACGACCTGATTGTCTTCGGTGGTGGGGTTCTTGCGTTTCTGATCATTGTTCTCACCGTCATTTTCCGGGAAGTACGCTGGATCGCACTCCCACTGGTCAACTGCTTTTATGCCGGAACAATCATGATTGGTGTGCTGGGATTGATCGGGTGGAAGGTCACCGTTATCTCATCCAATTTTCTTGCCCTGATGCTGATCATCACCATCTCAATGAACATTCATTTGATCGTGCGATACCGGCAGCTCAATCGAGATTATCCCGATGACGATCAGGTGGCGCTGGTCGGAACCACCACCCATAAGATGGTAAAACCCTGTTTATACACCGCGCTAACAACCATCATGGGTTTTAGCTCTCTGGTGGTGAGCGAAATCAAGCCGGTCATCGACTTCGGGTGGATGATGAGCGCCGGTTTGGCGGTGACGTTTATCACCTCGTTTCTCCTGTTCCCCACGTTGTTGTTGGTGATGGGGAAAAAGGAGTCCAAATCCACCGTAGAGAAAGACCGGTTTCTCTTACCAGCCTTTTTGGCCCGTATGACCGAGACTCAAGGCAATAAGATCCTGGTGTTGGCGGTGTTGTTGACTGTCGTCAGTGCTGCGGGAATCATACAGCTGCGTGTCGAGAACAGTTTCATTAACTACTTCAGCGACGACACGGAAATTTATCAAGGCCTTAAGCTCATCGATGAGAAGCTTGGCGGCACGACGCCTCTGGAAATACTGATAAGATTCGAACCTGAACTCCTCGAAGAACTAACGCCCGAGGACCTTAAGGAGATGACTCCGGAAGAAATCCAAATGGAGCGCGAGTACATTGCGGCACGCGCTAACTCACCGGAATTATGGTTTACCCCCTCCAAGATCCAGGTCGTCAAGACCGTGCACGACTATCTCGATGGACTGCCCGAAATCGGCAAAGTGCTCTCGCTCGCTTCTCCGGTGCGGGTTGTCGAAACCCTTGCCGAAAAGAAGCTGGACGCAATGGAATTGGCAATCCTCTATACCAAGGTTCCCCCCGAGATGAAAACAGGCCTCATTGACCCCTATGTTTCCATCAAGGACAACGAAATGCGGCTGATGGCGCGTGTGTTGGATTCAAAACCGGATTTACGCCGCAAGGAATTACTGGAAACAGTGCGCAGTGACCTGGTGAATAAGCTCAAGTTTGAGGAGAAGGACGTGACCGTGAGTGGGCTGCTCGTTCTCTACAACAATATGCTGCAGAGCCTGTTTAAATCGCAGATCAAAACCATCGGTGTCGTGATGCTGGGGATTGCAATCATGTTCCTGGTGTTGTTCCGGTCAGTCACTTTGTCGATTATCGGCATTCTGCCAAACCTGTTAGGTGCCGGGGTGGTTTTGGGCGTTATGGGTTGGGCGAAAATCCCCATGGATATGATGACCATCACGATCGCCGCCATCACCATCGGTATCGCGGTAGACAACGGCATTCACTATATCTATCGCTTCAGAGAAGAATACGCTCTGAACAACGATTATGTGGAAACCCTGCATATTTGCCATTCCAATATCGGCAAAGCGGTGTTCTTCACGACCATGACCATCATTTTCGGCTTCTCGATCCTGATGTTTTCCAATTTTATTCCCACTATTTATTTTGGTGTTTTAACCGCGGCGGCTATGTTCATCGCCCTTTTGGCGGCACTTACGGTGCTGCCAAAACTGATATTACTGTGGAAACCATTTGGCTGAAGCCGAAGAAATCTATCGCCAGGCGACTGCCCACCTCCATCAAGGCCGTCTGGATGAGGCCGAGGCGCTTTACCGACAAATCCTAGACGCCGATCCCCACCACGCCGATGCCAATCACATGCTTGGCGTCGCCGCCTGCCAGCGGGGTGAATTCGAGCAAGGCATCGAATGTATCTCCAAGGCCATTCAGACGTCTCCCAAGAACGCCTATTTCCATAACAACTTGGCCAACGCGCTGTTGTTTCTTGGGCGAGAAGACGAAGCGTCGGCGTCCTACGCGGCGGCTTTGGATATCGACCCCAAACTGGCCGAGGCCCATTACAACACCGGAAATATTTTAAAAGACCAGGATCGGCCTGAAGAGGCCGCTCAACGGTATGAGCGAGCGCTGGCGATTAATCCTGAGTATGCCGAAGCCAGGAGTAACCTGGGTAACGTGCTCAAAGAAATAGGCCACTTGGAAGAGGCCGTCGATTGTTATGAGACTATCCTCGCCGCACGACCCGATTTAGCCGAAGTTCATTTCAACCTGGGCAACACTCTGATTGACCTGGGCCGATCGGCAAACGCCACTGACTGCTACCAAAAGGCGCTGGCCATTAACCCGAACTATGCCGAGGCCCACGCCAACATGGGCAACGCGTGTATGGAACAAGGTCTTCTGGACGACGCCGCCGATTGTTACCAAAAGGGGCTGGCGATCACCCCGGATAACGTCGAGGCGCTGAACAACTTAGGCGCCGTGCGAAAGGAACAAGACCGTTGGGACGATGCCATCGCCTGTTTCCGCAAGGCGCTTGAATCCGACCTGAACTATCTTGAAGCCCTGCATAACCTGGGTGCCGTTTACGGGGATTTGGGCCATATAGAAAAGGCCGCAGACTGCTATCGCCAGGCCGGAAAGCTAGAGGGCGAAAGACCCGATAAATCCATCAGGGCCAATATTAAAGCCGCCCTGTTGCTGCCGCCGATCCTGCCCGGCATCGACGCCATCGACCCGTTGCGCCAGGCCCTGGCCGAAAAGGTCCAGGCAATCGGCGGTAACGGCGATGACCTTAATGACCCCCACCGGGCCATCGGAAAGACCGGGTTTTTCCTAGCATACCACGGTCTCAACGACCGCGATGTGCAGCGCCAGATCGCCGATATGTACCTGCGCGTTGCGCCCAGTTTGGCCTTCGAGAAACCGCACCCCCCTGCCCCGGCGATGAATCGTCGGATCCGTGTCGGCATTGTGTCGGCGCACCTACACAGCCACACCATCGGCAAGATTTATTTAGGCGTCATCGAAAACCTCGACCGGGAGCGGTTCGACGTCATCATTTTCAGGACACCGCAACAACAAGACGCCGTGGCCGACGCCATCGACAGCGTGGTCACCATTTTCAATGACCTGGACCTGGCACGGCGGAGGATTGCCGAGGAAGATCTCGATGTCCTTTTCTATCCCGACATCGGCATGGAGCCTTTTACCTATTTCCTGGCATTTGCCCGCCTCGCGCCGGTTCAGCTAGCGGGCTGGGGCCACCCGGTGACAACCGGTATTGCCAATGTCGATTACTTTTTGTCGTCGGAGGATTTAGAGCCGCCGGGGGCCGACGAACATTATACTGAACGGCTGGTCCGGCTGCGCCACCTGCCGGCGTTCTACACACGCCCACCGCCGGTCGCCACCGTCGAGCGTGCGTATTTCGGGCTTCCTGAAGACGGCCAGCTGTATATTATCCCGCAGACGCTGTTTAAGTTTCATCCCAGTTTCGACTTGGTTCTAGGCGATATTTTGCGCCAGGACGAGGACGGGCGGCTGGTGTTGATCTCCGGAAACCGGAAAAATTGGGATACCCTGCTTCTAAACCGGTTCAGGGAATCCTTCCCCGATGAAGCTGACCGGGTCTTATTCGTGCCGCGCATGGGCAGCGAGGATTTTATCCGCCTGATGGGGCTAGCCGATGCGCTGTTGGATACCTCCCATTTTTGCGGCGGGTTTTCGAGCACCGAAGCCTTCGCCGCCGGACTGGCCATCGTTACCTGGCCGGGCGCGTTTATGCGCGGTCGCGTGGCCGCCGCCCAATACCAGGCCATGGGCATCACCGATCTAATTGCCGATGACGGAGACAGTTACGCCCAATTGGCGCTACGCCTGGCCCAGGACAGGGAATTTCGCCACGACATTAAGAATCGAATCGCCGAAAACAGTGCTGTTTTATTCGAAAACATCGAGGTTGTCCGCGAAATTGAACGGTTTTTCAAATCCGCCCTGGATGCCGCCAATCGAGAACAGGCCTTGGAAGGTTGGCAAGCCCCCCATGAACAGCACCCATTCCCGACACACGCCTTGTTTTCGGCTTGCGAATCCCGTAAACGACGAAGGCTCCGAATGGACCTTAAAACGTTCATGAACCAACCGCCGGAGGCCCCTCTTTGGCCGGAAAAACCTTGAATTACGTCTGTCAGGAATGCGGCGCCTCTTCGCCTAAGTGGTCGGGGCGGTGCGACGGGTGCGGGGAATGGAATACCCTGGTCGAAGAAGCAGCGCCCGAGTCCGCGCCCAAGGGGTTGGGCCGGAAAAAGGGCCGGAAAATCCAATTCCAGGGACTCAAGGGCGAAACCGAACACCCGCCTCGGCAAGTCAGTGGAATCAAGGAATTCGACCGCGTCACCGGCGGCGGCATGGTCGCCGGATCGACTTTGTTGGTCGGCGGCGACCCTGGAATCGGAAAATCAACGCTGCTGATGCAAGTCGCGGCCGCGGTTTCAAAAACTCAGACACCGGTCTACATCTCCGGCGAGGAAGCCATTGACCAGCTCAGGCTGCGCGCCGACCGCCTGGATGTGGCCGGCGCCACCGTTGCCTTGGCAGCTGCAACATCGGTTCGTGATATTGTATCGTCGCTGGACGATGCCGGTGGCCCGGACTTGGTAATTATCGACTCCATCCAGACCATGTATGTAGACAACCTGGATTCGGCACCCGGCACAGTCGCTCAGGTTCGCACCTCGGCTCAGGAATTGATCCGCTTGGCTAAACGCCGGGGGTTCGCCTTAATCCTGGTCGGTCACGTTACCAAGGAAGGCCAGATCGCCGGACCCAGAATTTTAGAGCACATGGTAGATACCGTGCTTTATTTCGAAGGCGACCGCAGCCATCAGTTCAGGATTTTAAGATCAGTCAAGAACCGCTATGGGCCGACCGACGAAATCGGCGTGTTCGAGATGACCGGCAAGGGCCTTGCCGAAGTCGCCAACCCGTCGGCGTTGTTCCTGGCCGATCGCGAAGACGAGGTCGCCGGCGCCAGCGTCTTCGCCGGTATGGAAGGGAGCCGGCCGTTATTGGTGGAAATTCAATCGCTCTGCACGCCGTCGTCGCTTGGGACGCCCAGGCGCGCGGTGGTCGGTTGGGATTCTGGCAGATTGGCGATGATTATGGCGGTTCTCGAAACCCGTGCCGGCCTCGCCCTTGGCGGCATGGATGTTTACATGAATGTCGCCGGCGGCTTGAAGATTTCCGAGCCAGCCGCCGATCTGGCCGTCGCAGCGGCCTTAATGTCCTCGTTAAGCGGCGTTCCGATGCCGCCGGGAACCGTCGTCTTCGGTGAAATTGGACTTTCCGGGGAAATTCGCGCCGTGCCGCAATTAAATGCCCGCCTAAAAGAAGCCTCAAAACTGGGGTTCAACCGCGCCGTTATACCTACTCCACCGCGATCTAAGACTGAAAAAAGTCCTCGTGAAGGAGGCATGTTAATTACTGAAGTCTCTCGCGTTGAAGACTTACTTTCCCTGTTCGCCGACGGCGCCGAATCCGCCCCATCGGCCATCAAACAGGATAGAAAGCAATTCCGCCATGGATAATCCGGCGGACCCAGCCATCGTCCCATCCATCGTCAATGCACTGGATATCGGTGTCGGGGTATTGCTGCTGATATCGGCGGTGTTCGCTTATTTGCGGGGCCTGGTGCACGAGATTTTGTCCATCGCCGGCTGGATCGGGGCTATATTCGCAACCGTCTACGGCTTCCCCTATGCCCAGTCCTTCGCCCGGCAATTGACTACCATCAACATCCTCGCCGACTTCGCCGCCGGCATTGTCATCTTTGTCGTCGCCCTGGTCTTTCTGTCCCTGTTGACGCGGCGGATATCAAAAAAGGTCAAGGACAGCGCGCTTGGCGCCGTCGACCGGTCGCTGGGATTCTTGTTCGGCTTGGCCCGTGGCGCCCTTATCGTGGTGGTCGGTTATGCCGGCTTAGGCATGGTCTATCCAGAGGACCAGCAGCCCAAATGGGTCCGCGAAGCACGGTCCATGGAACTGATTGCGCCGGGGGCGGTGGCATTAGCAGCGTTGATTCCTGAAAACCTTGGTGCCATAACGGGGGCTGGCGACAAGGACGCCGATGGGAACGATGCCCAAAAGGGCAAAAAAACCGACGGCAAACGCAAGATCTCACAGGATTTGGTGATGCCCCAGCCGAAAAGCGGGAACACCGAAGACCCGGATGGCTACGGTGGTAAGGAACTCCAGCAAATGGATCGCCTACATGACAACATTAAAAACCAGTAAGAACCTCCTGCTCCCAGAAGAGGAATGCGGCCTGTTCGGTATCTACGGCATGGATGATGCTGCTACCCATACCGCCCTTGGCTTACACGCTTTACAGCACCGGGGTCAGGAAGCCGCCGGCATCGTCGCCTACGACGGGGAACAGTTCCACAGCCACCGGGCGTTGGGACTGGTCGGCGACAACTTTAATTCGGCCGAAACCATGTCACAGCTTAAAGGTAACATGGCCATCGGCCACGTCCGCTATTCGACTACCGGCGGCACGTTGCTCCGCAATATTCAGCCGTTGTTCGCCGACTTCAAATTCGGTGGCCTGGCCATCGCCCACAACGGCAATCTCACCAATGCCTACAAGATTCGCCAGGAACTGGTCCAACGAGGTTGCCTCTTCCAATCCACCAGCGACACCGAAACCATCATTCACCTGATTGCGATCAGCGAATATGGACGCGTCGTTGACCGCATCACCGATGCATTAGGCCAGATCGAAGGCGCCTATTCCCTACTCACCATTACCCAGAAAAAAATGATTGGGCTGCGCGATCCGTACGGGGTCCGGCCTTTGGTTTTGGGAAGGCTGGACGAAGCTTGGATTTTGTCGTCAGAAACATGCGCGCTGGACATCATCGGCGCAGAATTCGTCCGTGATGTAGAACCCGGAGAGATTGTCGTCATCGACGACAAAGGCCTTCATAGCTTGAAACCTTTCAACAAATCCCCCAACCGGTTCTGTATTTTTGAATATATTTACTTCGCCAGACCCGACAGCATCATGGAAGGCCGGAGCGTCTACGACGTGCGCAAGGCCATCGGCGCAGAATTGGCCCGCGAAACACACGTTGAAGCAGACCTGGTTGTACCAGTCCCTGATTCCGGCGTGCCGGCGGCCATTGGCTATGCCCGCCAGGCCAAGGTGCCGTTCGAATTGGGAATCATTCGCAATCATTATGTCGGGCGCACGTTTATCGAACCTAGCGATCAAATCCGCCATCTCGGCGTACGCCTTAAACACAACGCCAACGCTGCTGGTTTAAAGGACAAACGAGTGGTGTTGGTGGATGATTCCATTGTTCGCGGCACCACCAGCGTCAAAATCGTCGAAATGGTCCGCAGCGCCGGGGCTAAAGAGGTGCACATGCGGATTTCCAGCCCGCCAACGGCCCACCCCTGCTTCTACGGCATTGATACCCCCCAGCAAAGCGAGCTGCTGGCCGCCCAATATGACCTGGAAGCCATGGCCAAGCATATCGGCGTCGACACATTGGCGTTCATTTCTAGTGACGGCCTGTACCGGGCACTGGGAGAAAAAGGCCGCGAGATGACAGCCCCGCAATACTGTGATGCCTGTTTCACCGGCGATTATCCGATTCCCCTGGTCGATCACGACCAAGACCCCGCCCACCACCAGTTATCGCTGCTCGACGAGCACGATTAATGTCCGAACCGGGAGCCACCGGAGGCCGCCTTGAGGGCCGAATTGCGCTGATCACGGGGGCTTCGCGCGGCATCGGCGCCGCCGTCGCCAAGCGCTTCGCCGAGGAAGGCGCCCGCCTTGTACTGACCGCCCGGACCCCGGGCGCGCTGGAAGAAATTGACGACGAAATTCAGAAAATCACTGGTGAACCGGCGACTTTGGTACCCTTGGATTTGACCGATTTTGACGCCATCGACCAAATGGGCGCCGCTATCTTTGAACGTTTCAAGAAACTCGACATCCTGGTCGGCAATGCCGGTCAACTTGGTACCCTCAGCCCTATGGGCCATCTCAAGCCTGAGGTCTGGGCGGGAGTGATGGATGTTAATCTCACCGCTAACTGGCGCCTGATCCGATCCATGGACCCGTTGTTGAAGGCTTCCGATGCAGGGCGCGCCATGTTCGTTAGTTCCGCCGTCGGCCGCAAGGCCCGTGCCTATTGGGGTGCGTACGCGGTATCCAAGGCGGCGCTGGAAATGATGGCGTTGATTTACGCCGCCGAAGTGGAAAAAACCAATGTCCGGGTCAATCTGATCAACCCCGGCGCTACCCGCACCGCAATGCGGGCCAAAGCCTTCCCCGGAGAAGATCCCAATACCCTACATACGCCGGAAAGCATTACCGGAACATTCGTCGAGCTTGCGGAAGCGTCCTGCACCCGCAACGGCGAGTTGCTAGTCGCCTAAAAAGTACGATATTGTAGCCTTGACCCTGCGATTTTTTCGCCGATTTTAGCCCGAAGGACCTTTTGTCCTCGGAAAGGGTGTTTATTTGCGGGTTTTCTGTGGAGGGAAAAAACATGGAACTAACCAAGAAAATTTCAATGTTCGGCCGCACCCATGCCCTTGAAGGGGAGATCGACGATTTCCTGGATAAATTGTCGCAATGTGCGCTGTTGTTCAAGATCGCCATCAAGGTCTATCTGAACGAAGGCTGCACGGACGAATTCGAGCGCAAGCTCCAAGACGTCAACAAGATGGAAAGCGATGCCGACTATCTCCGCCGCGCCATTGAGACTCAGCTTTACGCGCAAACCCTGATCCCGGAATCCCGCGGCGACGTTCTCGGGCTAATTGAAAACCTGGATCAATTGCTGAACCTGTTCGAAAGCTCGCTGTGGGCCTTTTCCATCGAACAGCCGGATATCCCGGAGGAATTCCATAACGATTTCGATGCCCTGACCGATATGGCGGTGCAATCGGTGGAAACCCTGGTGCTGGCGTCCCGGGCATTTTTCCGCAACATCGATGCCGTCAGCGATCACAACCACAAGGTCATGTTTTATGAGAAAGAGGCCGACAAGGTTTCCACCAAGCTGAAGAAGGCAATTTTCAGCTCTGAGCTGGACCTTTCCCGGAAATCCCAACTTCGCAATTTCGTCGAACACATCGACAACGTCCCCGATTGGGCCGAGGACGTCGCCGACCGCCTCGCCATCTATTCCATCAAGCGGACCTTCTAGGCGATCCAGTGGCGATGGTTTAAAGGCGGCGGTTTATGGACATTTCAATCCTCCTTTTCCTGACCAGCGGATTGTTCCTGGGCTGGGCGCTAGGCGCCAACGATGCCGCCAATGTCTTTGGTACCGCGGTCGGCACCCGCATGATCCGATTTTCGACGGCGGCGACGATCTGCACCATTTTTGTCATCCTAGGCGCCGTCTATTCAGGCGCCGGCGCCGCCGGAACATTGGGTAAGCTGGGCGCCATAGACGCCTTGGCCGGTTCCTTCGTGGCGGCACTTTCGGCGGCCTTGGCGGTATACCTGATGACCAAGGCGGGATTACCGGTTTCCACCACCCAAGCCATCGTCGGCGCCATTATCGGCTGGAACCTGTTCAGCGGCACCACCACCGATACAAACTCCCTGGTTAAAATTTTAACCACCTGGTTGGTCTGCCCGTTGCTGGCCGCGGTCATTGCCATGGGGTTGTTCAAACTGACGGCGGCGGTGTTATCCAGGGTTAAGTTGCACCTGCTGCGCACCGACGCCTGTACGCGACTGGGGCTGTTGTTGGCCGGCGCCTTCGGGTCTTACAGCCTGGGCGCCAATAACATCGGCAACGTCATGGGGGTGTTCGTGCCGTCATCACCGTTCATCGATTTCGAAATCGCCGGGTTGTTCACATTTTCTTCGACCCAACAGCTTTTCCTGTTGGGCGCCATTGCCATCGGCGTCGGCGTCTTGACCTATTCCAAGCGGGTCATGATGACCGTCGGCAGCAATATCATGCCGTTATCACCGGTCACCGCCTGGGTCGTGGTGATGGCGCATTCGCTGGTTTTATTTCTGTTTGCCAGCCAGGGACTGGAAAGTTTTCTGATTTCCCATGGCCTGCCGTCCATTCCGCTGGTTCCGGTATCCTCATCGCAGGCCGTGGTCGGTGCCGTCCTCGGCATCGCCCTGCTCAAGGGCGGTCGCCGCATCCGTTGGCGGGTCTTGGGCAGCATCGGCGCCGGATGGATGGTAACGCCCATGATCGCCGGCATCGTCTGTTTCATCAGCCTGTATTTCATGCAAAACGTCTTCGATCAGAACGTTTATGCCGGGGGCCCGGGCAAGGCCCCCGTCGAGATGGTAGGCTTTTCTTCCCCCGAAATTCCATTCCGGAGACCGAAATGACAAAAATCTCGAGCCAAGATGACCTGCGTCGTCTTTATAAAATGCCCAAGGGCCGGCCCGTCGATAAACAGCTCGACCACATTGACCCCCATGACCAGCGATTTATCGAGTTGTCGCCTTTTGTGGTCATCGCATCCAGTGACAGCCAAGGCCACGCCGACACCTCACCCCGCGGCGAAGCCCCCGGTTTCGTCCACGTCATTGACGCCCATACCCTGGCCATTCCCGACCGGCCCGGCAACAACCGCCTAGACACCATGGAAAACCTCCTGGAGAACCCGGAGGTCGGCCTGATTTTCCTGATCCCCGGCGTCAACGAAACGCTCCGCGTCAACGGAACCGTTGAAATTCGTGATGACGACGAACTGTGCAAACGTTTTGAGGTTAACGGCAAACGCCCGGTGACAGTGATCATTGTTAAAGTGCGCGAATCCTTCCTGCATTGCGCAAAGGCGTTGATGCGCTCCCACCTTTGGGAAGACGACGTTAAACACGCAGATCGCCCGATCCCGACCATGGGCGAAATGATCCGCGATCAGATCGGTAGTACGGAGACGCCCGAAAGCAACGAAGACATGACCCATCGTTATCGCAAAGTCCTTTATTAGAGCCGTTCTTTTCCTTCCGCCCGGCCCCGATATTTGTGGAAAAAAAATCCTAGGTATGGAACAATGCTTGCCACTTCCAGGTGGTTTCTAACATCAATATCCGCCGGGACAGAATTTATAAAAACGGGCATGCGGACCCATTTCAATCGGGCCGCCAGCCATAACCCAGGGAGATGGAGAAACATTTCATGCGTAGTAAATTTCTGAAGCAATTGGTGGCCGTGACCGCCGGGGGACTGATGGTCCTCGGCCTTGGGGCCGGTAGTGCACAAGCTAAAACCGACCTTCTTGTCTACACCGCCATAGAGGCCGACGAGTTGTCCATGTTCAAGAAGGCCTTCGAGAGCGATTACCCCGACATCAACATCAAGTGGGTGCGCGATTCAACCGGCATCGTAACCTCGAAGCTGATGGCCGAAAAAAACAACCCCAAAGCCGATATCGTCTGGGGCCTGGCTGCCACCAGCCTGATGATGCTGGGCAACGAAGGTTACTTTCAGGGCTATGCGCCGAAGGGCCTTAAAAAGCTCGACAAGCTCTATTACGATCAAGCCAACAACCCACCGCAGTGGGTTGGCCAACGCGCCTGGATCGCGTCGGTCTGCTTCAACACGGTTGAGGCAGCCAAATACAAACTGCCGATACCAACCTCCTGGGCCGATCTGACTAAGCCGGTCTACAAAAACCACGTGATCATGCCGAACCCAAATTCGTCCGGCACCGGGTTTCTGGATGTGTCCAGTTGGATGCAATTGATGGGCGAGAAAAATGCCTGGAAATTCATGGACAACCTGCACGTCAATATTGCGCGGTACACCCATTCGGGTTCTGCGCCGTGCAAGATTGCCGCTAAGGGCGAAATCCCCATTGGCATTTCGTTTGCCTATCGTGGCGCCAAGTCCAAAAACGCCGGCGCCCCGATAGAGGTTATAGCGCCTAGTGAAGGCATCGGTTGGGATTTGGAATCCTTTGCCATCGTCAAGAACACCAAGAAACTGGCCGCCGCACGCAAACTGGCAGACTGGTCAGTGACCAGGAAGGCGATGGAGATCTACAACAGGGAATACGCGGTCGTCGCCATGCCGGGTGTCGCCAAGCCGGTGAAGAATTTCCCGCCGGGCATCCTGAACAAGATGATTCGGAACGACTTCGCCTGGGCAGCTAAAAACCGCGTCCGTATTCTCAACATGTGGCGCGATAAATACGACTCCAAGTCGGATCCGAAGAAAAAATAACGCCTCTGGCGAACGTAGTCCAAAAAGCACCCCAGCCGTCCTCTTTGACCGGACGGCTGGGGTTTGCTTTATTTGAATATCCCCTGCGGTAAAGCAGGGGGTTGGTGGTGTGCGAAGGGAAACCGATGGCTGATAGCGGCGCATATCTCAAGGTTGAAAACCTGACCAAGAAATTCGGCGACTTCACAGCGTTAAAAGACATCTCGCTGGAAATCTTCGAGGGCGAATTCGTCTGCTTCCTGGGCCCGTCCGGCTGTGGCAAGACAACGCTGCTCCGTGCCATCGCGGGCCTTGACATACAGACCCATGGCCGTGTTGAACAGGCTGGCCTGGATATTTCCGGTTTGCCGCCGTCGGAACGTAACTTCGGTATTGTGTTCCAATCCTACGCCCTGTTCCCCAACTTGACGGTCAACCGGAACGTCGCTTATGGGCTGGAAAACCGCAAAACCCCGAAACCAAAAATCGACGCCAAGGTCACCGAGCTTTTGCAACTGGTGGGCCTGCCCGAACAGGGCCAAAAATACCCTGCGCAATTATCCGGTGGACAGCAACAGCGCGTCGCCCTGGCCCGCGCCCTGGCGACATCCCCAGGCCTATTGCTGCTGGACGAACCCTTAAGCGCCTTGGATGCTAAGGTCAGGGCCAGACTGCGCCACGAGATCAAGGACCTACAGCTCAAGGTCGGCGTGACCACGATCATGGTCACCCACGACCAAGAAGAAGCTCTAACCATGGCCGATCGCATCGTGGTCATGAACGAAGGGATTATCGAACAGGTCGGCACGCCCGAAGACATCTATAGCCGCCCCGAAAGCCCCTTTGTCGCCGATTTCGTCGGTACCATGAATTTTCTCACCGGCACCGCCGCCGGCAATGGAAATGTCAAACTGGATGGTGTCGAATTGGCCGCGATTGGCGCTACCGATAGCGCCGCTGACGGCAATCCGATCACCATCTGCATCCGCCCCGAAGATATTGTCACCCGCGGCGTGACCAAGGATACGGACAATGCAGTTCCGGCCGTGGTGGAAACGCTGGAATTCTTAGGCTCTTTCTATCGGGTCACACTGCATACCCAAGGGCCGGAGAGGACCGAATTCCGCGCCGATTTTTCTATCAACCTGATGCGGGATCTAGATTTTTTCGAAGGCGGTAACGTGGTCGTTTCCCTGCCCGCCGATCATATTCGAGTCTACGGAGAAGCCGTCACCCACAGCGACGAGGCGGTCTAAACCCATGATCGAAACCGCCGCCCTCTCCCCCCCGCTTCCTGGCCATGTGGTGAAGGAGAAGGTCAGCCGCGAAGATTGGATTATGCGCGGTGTCCTGCTGGCTATTGCGTTGTTCCTGACCGTTTCCATCCTGTTGCCGCTTTATTCCTTGATGTCAAAAGGCTTCGAGGACAAAGACGGAAACTTCACCGGGCTTGCCAATTTTACAGAATTCTTCTCTACCCCGGCACTGTCTTATTCGATACTGAACAGCCTGACCATTACACTTTGGACATCGGCCATCGTTCTAATTTTGGCATTCACCTTTGCCTATGGGCTGACCCGGTCTTGCATGCCGTTAAAGAGCCTGTTCAAAGGCATCGCCCTGGTCCCAATCTTGATGCCGTCATTGTTGCCAGCGATTGCGCTGGTTTATTTCTTCGGCAAGCAAGGCATCATCTCAAGCTGGCTATTAGGCTATGAGCTATACGGCCCCATCGGGATCGTCATGGGAGAATGCATCTATGTCTTTCCCCATGCCCTAACCATTATGTTGATCGCCATGGCAATGAGCGACGCCCGGTTGTTAGAGGCTTCCGAAGCGCTCGGCGCCAGCAAGATCAAGACTTTCTTCACCGTTACCCTGCCGGGCATGCGCTATGGCTTGGTGTCGGCGTTTTTCGTCACTTTCACCTTAGTGATTACCGATTTCGGCGTGCCCAAGGTTTTGGGTGGCAAGTACAACGTGCTCGCCACTGACGTCTACAAACAAGTCGTCGGCAGGCAGGACTTCGAGATGGGGGCGGTGGTCTCCATGGTTTTGCTGGTGCCTGCCGTACTGGCCTTTTTTGCCGACCGCATCGTCCAGCGCAAACAGGTGGCTATGCTGTCTACGCGGGCGGTCCCCTACGTGCCAAAGCCATCCAAGGGATACGACATGGCGATGTTGGGGTTTTGCTGTCTTGTTGGTTTTATCATTCTGTCGGTCCTGGGCATGGCCTTCTTCGCCTCTTTCATCAAGTTCTGGCCCTATAACATGACCCTGGGGTTGGACCATTATCAGTTCGACCTGATGGATGGCGGGGGATGGGCGTCTTATTTCAATTCCATCGAACTGGCGTCTTGGACTGCCGTCGTCGGAACCATAATGATTTTTATCGGCGCCTACCTGGTTGAAAAAAGCAAAGGCTTCAAAACCGGACGCAACTTGATGCAGTTCCTCTGTATCATTCCGATGGCAGTGCCTGGGTTGGCGTTAGGGCTCGCTTACATCTTCTTCTTCAATCACCCCGATAATCCGCTCGGCTTCCTGTATCACACCATGCCGATCCTGGTCATCTGTACCGTCACCCACTTTTATACTGTCAGCCACCTGACCGCGGTGACGGCCTTAAAACAGATGGACCCGGAATTCGAATCCGTCTCGGCGTCATTGAAGGTGCCATTTTACAAAACCTTCCGCCGCGTCACGGTGCCGGTGTGCGTGCCGGCGATTTTGGATATTTCCATGTACCTATTCGTCAATGCCATGACCACCGTGTCCGCCGTGGTGTTCCTGTATTCCCCGGACACCACTTTGGCCTCGGTGGCGGTCCTGAATATGGACGACGCCGGCGATACCGCACCCGCCGCCGCCATGGGTATGATGATCGTCTTCACTGCCGCCGCCGTCCGCCTGATCCATTCGGTACTCACCCGCGGTTTAGCGCGCCGAACCCAGGCGTGGCGTAATCGATAATAAAAATGAAGAGCCTCACATGACCACATCCGATAATGACCCCTGGCTACTCACTCCCGGCCCGCTGACTACTTCGGCCAAGACTAAGGAAGCGATGCTGCATGATTGGGGATCGCGCGACGCCGCCTTTATTGAAACCAATAAGCGTGTCCGCGACCGCCTGATTGCCATCGCCGGTGGCGACCGCAGCCACGTATGCGTCCCAGTGCAGGGCAGCGGTACCTTCGCTGTCGAAGCGACGCTGGGAACCATGATTGCCAAAAATGAAAAGACCCTGGTGCTGGTCAACGGGGCATACGGCCAGCGCATGGCCAAAATCCTGGACTACGCCGGGCGCGCCTATGATACCCTGGAAACGCCCGAGGATACGCCTCCCGGCCTGGATGACCTGGATGCCGCCCTGAAGGCAGATCCGGCCCTCGCTCATGTGGTCGCCGTCTATTGTGAGACGACATCCGGAATTCTCAACCCCATCGCCGACATTGCCCGCATCACCGCGGACAACGGTCGTCGCCTGATCATCGACGCCATGAGTGCCTTCGGGGCGCTGCCCATCGATGCCGCCGACGTCCCCTTTGACGCCTTGATGGCATCATCCAATAAGTGCCTGGAGGGAGTGCCCGGCTTGGGCTACGCCATTATCCGCCAATCGGCGTTGGAGGGCTGCCAAGGCAACGCCCATGCCCTTAGCCTCGACCTCTATGAACAATGGGTGGCGATGGAAAATAACGGCCAATGGCGGTTCACCCCGCCGACCCATGTGATCTGCGCCTTCGATGCGGCGCTGGACCAATTCGAGGCCGAAGGCGGCGTCGAAGGCCGCCATGCGCGCTATGCCGCCAATTGCAAAATCCTGGTCGACGGCATGCGGGCGTTGGGGTTCGAGACTCTGTTGCCGGTCGACCTGCAGGCGCCGATCATCGTCACCTTCAAGATGCCTGCCGATAAGGCGTTTGACTTCCAGGCCTTTTACGATGCCCTGGCCGGACGCGGCTACGTCATCTATCCCGGCAAGCTGACCGTCGCCCCAAGTTTCCGCATCGGCTGCATCGGCCATTTGGACGACACCGTCATCAACGGTGCCCTGGACGCCATCAGGGCAACCTTGAAAGACTTAGGAGTCGCCAGCGGCGCGCCCTAGAGGTATAGACCCCCATGACCGGCAAATTGAAAACCATTTCCCCCGTGGACGGCAGCGTCTACGTGGAGCGTTCGTTTGCGGACGAAGGGGAAATCGTCCGTGCCCTGTCTCTAGCCGTGCGCGCAGTCGAGGTATGGCGCGAGGTCCCACTTGAGGAACGCGCCGCGATTTGCGGACGTGCGATCGATGCCATGATCACCGCCATGGACAGAATCGCCGAAGAGATTACCTGGCAGATGGGCCGGCCGATCCGCTACACCGCCGGTGAAATCAAGGGGTTGGAGGAACGTGCCCGGCACATGATCGCCGTCGCGCCTGACGTCTTGCATGATACCCAAGCCGAGGAAAAAGACGGCTTCACCCGCTTCATTCGGCATGAGGCCTTGGGCGTGGTTTTCGTCATCGCGCCTTGGAACTACCCCTACCTGACATCGGTGAATTCGGTCATTCCGGCGTTGATGGCGGGGAATACAGTGATCCTGAAGCATTCGGGGCAGACGCCGCTGGCCGCCGAGCGTTATGCCGAAGCCTTCGCCGCCGCCGGTTTGCCGACCGGCGTTTTCCAATTCCTGCACCTGGATCATGCCGCCACCGAACGCATTATCAAGGATGCGCAAGTTAACTTCGTCGCCTTCACCGGTTCTGTTCCCGGTGGTGAAATGGTTGAGGCCGCCGCGGCCGGGCGTTTCATCGGCGTCGGGCTGGAGCTGGGCGGCAAGGATCCAGCCTATGTGCGCGCCGACGCCGACATCGGCCATGCGGTGGAGAATTTGGTTGATGGCGCTTTTTTCAATTCCGGCCAGTCGTGCTGCGGCATTGAGCGCATCTACGTTGAGGACGCGGTTTATGACGATTTTGTCGACGGTTTCACCGACCTTGTCGGCCAATACGTTCTTGGCAACCCCACCGACCCCGAAACCACACTGGGGCCGATGGTTCGGGCCGACGCCGCCGATTTCATCCGCACCCAGATCGACGCCGCCTTACAATCAGGGGCCAAACCCCTGATCGACTCCAAGACGTTCGCCGCTGACGCCCCAGGAACACCCTATATGGCGCCGCAAGTGCTGGTGAATGTCGATCACACCATGGCGGTGATGACGGAGGAAAGTTTCGGTCCGGTGGTCGGGATTATGAAAGTCGGCTCCGATGACCAGGCCGTCGAATTGATGAACGATAGCCGCTTTGGCCTGACTGCCTCGGTGTGGACCACCGACGATAATGCTGCCATTAGCATCGGCGATCAGATTGCCACCGGCACCTGGTTCCAAAACCGCTGCGATTATTTGGACCCGGCGCTGGCCTGGACCGGCGTCAAACAGTCAGGTCGCGGTTGCACATTGTCGTCCATGGGGTATGACAGCCTCACCAGACCCAAATCTTTCCACCTCAAAACGAAAATCTGAGGAGCTTCGTTGACCGAGACCCCTATTCTAACCGGCAACTGGAATTACCCGACCTCCATTCGTTTTGGTGTCGGTCGCATTTCCGAATTACCTAAATGCTGCAAGAACCTGGGCATGTCGAGGCCGTTGCTAGTGACGGATCCGGGGTTGGCAGACCGCGACATGGTTGTTGATGCCAAAACCGCCAACATTGATGCCGGGCTGCCGACACAGGTATTTTCCGACATCAAGGCCAACCCGGTGGGCAAAAACATTTCCGACGGTTTACGGGCTTTCCACGAAGGCGGCCACGACGGGGTAATTGCTTTCGGTGGCGGCAGCGCCATGGACGCCGGCAAAACCATCGCCTTCATGGCCGGGCAAAAACGCGGACTTTGGGATTTCGAAGATATTGGCGATAATTGGAAACGCGCAGAAACCGATGCCATCGCCCCCGTCGTTGCGGTGCCGACGACATCGGGCACCGGATCGGAAGTCGGTCGCGCCACCGTCGTCATCGACGAAAACAATGAAACCAAAAAAATCCTGTTTCACCCCCGGATGCTACCGGAACTGGTGATCTGCGACCCGTTTCTGGTAACCGGCCTGCCCCCCCACCTGACGGCGGCCACCGGCATGGACGCCCTGGCCCATTGCCTGGAGGCGTATTGCGTCAATGCCTATCATCCCATGGCCGACGGAATCGCTTTGGAAGGCCTGCGGCTGGTCCACGATTGGCTGGAAAAAGCCGTCAAAGACGGCCAGGACCTGGAGGCCCGCGCCCATATGATGGCCGCCGCCACCATGGGGGCTACGGCGTTCCAAAAAGGCCTGGGCGCCATTCACAGTCTCAGCCATCCCGTCGGCGCCGTCTTCGACACCCATCACGGGCTGACCAATGCCGTGTTTACGCCCTATGTGCTGGAATTCAACCGCACCGCTATCGAAGATAAAATGACCCTGCTCGGCCGTTTCATCGGCCTCAAGAAACCATCCTTTCAGGCGGTCCTGGACTGGACGCTGAAACTCCGCCGGGAATTTAACATCGTCCATACCGCTGCTGAGCTTGGTGTCGATCCTGACCGGCTTGACGATATCTCCGAGATGGCGGCCAAGGATCCGACGGCGCCGACCAATCCGGTCCCCGCTGGGGTCACGGAAATGCGTGGGATCCTGAACGCGGCCATGGAAGGCCGGGTAGGGTAAAAAATAACCAAAGAAGGTTTTATCCAGCCGACATAGGATATTTTCGGACTGGAATAATAACATTAGAGGTATCCATGCGAGCATTGTTTAGGTGCATCAAGGTTTTTTTGGCCCTTGCCATCTTCTTAGTGGCCTTGTTGCCCCCGGGTGCCGGTGCGGCTGAAAAAATTGGGGCAAAGATGTGGCTCGGGCAAAGGACATGATCGCCGCCGGCAAAGGTAAGGAGATGGCGAATTTCGATGACATTAACCAGCGCAAGACGAGTTCGCGGGAAATGACAGCTTAAATATACCAGAGCTGGTTCGATAAGGGGGGCCGGCCAACATGCGGAATAACGCCGCTAGCCTTCCTGGCGACTTACCTGTGTTGTGGGTCGCCGACAAGCAAGACAAGGTTGCGTCCAAGGTGTTGAAGAGGTTGGCCTACGACAAGATGGTCGGCAATCCTAAGAACCGCTTCGTGATCGTCGATGGCGGGCACAAGGTTACCCCGGACAATGCAGTGTCAACGGTTATCGACTGGCTGAAGGGGCTTTAGACCCTTAACGCCGTTCCGCCATCGTCGGCAGGACCAGGTGTTTGATCCAGTTGCGGGTCTCAGTCTGGCGAAATTCCTGGTCCATGACGTCGTCATCGATGCCGAGCCTCCAGGCGATATCCTTATTATCCGGATCCTTTGAAAGCGCCTCCAGCATGTCGACGTGGGCTTCACCGGCCTCGCGGTTGGGGAAGAATCCCAATCCGATCATCTTGTCGATGCGGCACCAGGTCAGCCGCGCCATTTCGTGAAGGTCGTATTCCGGGTGGTATTGCAGCCCCCAGAAAGTACCGCCGTTAAAGTCCACCGAAACCGACTGAACATGGCTGAATGCATTTCCAGATAGCCGCACCGCACCTCCGGGAAGCGTGGTGATTACATCATCATGGCTGATGAATGCATCAAAGACGTCGGATTTTCCTTCGTACAAAGGATGAGCGCGGCCTTCCGGCGTCAGGGTAATCTTGCGGGCGATGCCCATTTCACGGCCCTTGGGATTGGCCGCACAGGCGCCGCCGGCGACGACGACGGCTATTTGTGCAGCCCAGCAGCTTCCGAACGCAGGAATACCGCCCTTAAAACACGCTCGGGCGAATTCGATCTGGGCGCGGACCTCGGGGATATCGTCGAAAACGGTCAGGCTGCACCCGGTCCAGGCGATGCCGTCATACCCCGAAAGCGCCTCGCCGGACGGCAGAACGCTTACGGCATCACAGGGGTAGATGATATCGAAGGAGGATCCGGGCGACGCTTTTTTCAGCATCGCCCCATAAAGATCGCCGGCAACCTCGGCACCGCCGGCGGCCAATTCGTCGCGGGATTTCTTAAGATACCCGTCCACCACCAAAAATCTAGGTTCATTACTCATGATGCAAGACCGTCGATAATTCCCGGAAGATCGGCATGGCGTTCGCAAATGGCGTCAGCGGACGTAGTATCCTTGTCATCATCGCGGGCCGCCGTGAACAACACCGCCTTCATGCCCAGGGCCTGTGCCCCTTTGATGTCGTTATGGTCACGGTCGCCGATGTGGATCATCTCTTCGACATCAACGCCCAACTGGCGAGCGGCGGAGAGGAACATGTCGGCGTGCGGTTTGGAATGTCCGGCTTCGTCGGAAAAGGAGAAGCCCTGGAAATATTTCTTGATGCCGTGGCCGTCCAGCAATTTGCGTAATCCATCCGCCGGCGTGACGATGGTATCCGACACGACGCATAACTTATAGCACCGGGACAGGTCTTCGAGCGCATTGGCGATCCCGTCAATAAGATCAGGCGGGAGATCGACCTCCATCCGGCCCATCTCGTCAGCTAGCTTCGCGAGTTCTGCGTCGGGTAGGGTGCGGTCCAATTCCATCAACACCCGGGCCAGCCGGTCGGCGACCTTCCAGGTGATGGAATGGCCCATCCAAGCCTTTTTGAAGGCTGCGTCGGCGGCGGCGTAGGCAGCATTGACGTCTTCAAGGGCTATTTCCTGATGCCGGTTTAACGCTTCCCACAACAAATGGCGGCGCTCTTCCGGCTTCGGGCGCAAGCCCTGAGCGAGCCGTTTCGGTTCGTCAGAATCATCGTCGATGATGGTATCCCAAAGGTCAAATGTGACCGCTTTAATCGGTGCACTCATAGCCGGGGAATGTGAGGCAAGTCCCCATGTTGGTCAATAGGCTCAACCTATTGCGGAAGGAATATTTCGGCCGCCTCGCGGGCGCGTTTGATCTGGTTCCGGTTCATGCCCGCCGCCAATCGTGAGAGTGCGGCTTCGGGATTGAACCTGGAATCATAGGCGATGATTTGGTTTTTTCCCTTCATGGCCAGGGTGAACCATTTGTAAGCTTCGACGGCATTAAGACCCCCAGCATAGCCCTCGGCATACATAGCACCGAGGCGATACTGGGCGACTGGATGCCCCAGCAGGGCGGACTTCTGTACCAGGAAAGGGCCTCGGCATAACCGTGAGGAACACCCTGCCCTTTGAAATAAAGGTCGCCCAATGCCAGTTGGGCATCAGCATGCCGACCCAGATTAGACACAAGGCGGTACCATTCCGAGGCGCGGAAATTATCCTGGCGGACGGCTTCGCCACTGGCGTACATGGTGCCGACGAAATACTGGGCCCGACATGGCCAGTTTCGGCGGCCATCGAATACCACTTAAATGCCGCCTTCGGGTCCGCCTCAATATGGTCGGCATTGTGATAAAGCTGCGCCAACTCAAACTGAGCATTGATGTTTCCGGCCTCGGCGGCGGGAATTTTTACTTCAATACGTTTAATGTGAGCGTTCATGGCGCGCCACGTTGGATCGTCCTTCGGGCCCGCCGAAGAAAAACCACCCGGCGAAACCCGAAAGCCCCAGAACCGCCACCGCGAACAGGATCAGCATCCATCTCATGGACGTAGTTTTAGCCGCCGCCGAATGAAGGCGGGAGTCCAAAAATCGAAAAGTAGCTGGGATAGCTTATTTAGCGAGGTTGTGCTCGTTGAGATCGACCCGCTTGCGACCGGGGTTGGGATCGGGCCGGTCTTAACACGTCACCCTGGCCAGGGTCCTATAACAAAAGATGTTCTGTTTGATCTTTGGCTCGTCCTCTTCGCAGTAGGTCAGATCCTTTTCTTTGCGGATGCTCGAACAGTTCTTGCCGCTCGTCATCGATATCACGTGATCGGTCATGGTATTGTCAGTGCCGATAACGAAGGCCCCTTCCACAGGGACATAGGTGGTGCATCCGCCAAGAATAAATATAAAGACCAGAACCGCGATGAGACGCATGGTCGACTCCCTTCAGAATCACACTGAATCATGCCCCTCGCAGAGTTAAGGACAGGTAAACAATACCACATTTTGCTGGAAGACGTTGTTGATCGAAGCCCCGGTTTGGGCTAATAAACCGTCCCAACACCCCCAAGGAACAAGAAAGGGCTCCGATATGGTGTCCACGACAACACCGGTTTGTGATTTCGGCTGGAAAGCCCCTGATTTCTCACTCACCGGCACCGATGGCAAAACTTACACGCTGGAAGGTATTAAAGGCGAAAAAGGCACGCTGGTGATGTTTATCTGCAATCACTGTCCCTATGTGAAAGCGGTGCACGAACGCTTGGTTCGGGATATCAAGGAAATTCAGGGCTTAGGCTTCGGCGTTATCGCTATCATGTCCAACGACCCCGAGGATTATCCCGAGGATTCCTTCGAAAATATGAAGGCGGTGGCAAAGGAAAAGGGCTTCACCTTTCCCTACGTGATCGACGATACGCAAGATGTCGTCCGCGCCTACGGCGCCATCTGTACCCCCGACTTCTACGGTTTCAATGCGGGCCAGGAACTACAATACAGGGGCCGTCTGGATGCCTCAGGCAGAAACCCTGAGGCCCCCGATACCCGTCGCGAACTGTTGGAAGCCATGACCCAGATAGCCGAAACCGGTACTGGTCCCACTGAACAAACTGCCAGCATCGGATGTTCCATCAAGTGGCGGGAATAACAGGAAAATATCGCTAACCGATGTTTGCCTTCCCGGCACGGTGAGACTATTTTAGCCTCGAAATTAGTGAATTGAAGGCTCCTTAAACGCCTTTCGGAGTTACCCTGTGGCCGAAAAAACAGAAGACGACATCCTTTTCCAAGAAATCGATGATGAACTGCGCCAGGATCGCGCCCAACAGCTGTGGAAAGCCTATGGAAAATATGCGATCACCGCCGTTGTCGTCCTTGTCGCTTCTGTCGCCGGGTACCAGGGGTGGCGTAATTACGACCTTTCCACCCGGCTCGCCGCCGGCGAGCGTTTCAGCGCCGCCATGGAGCTTGCCGCCAACGAAAAAATTGATGAGGCGTTTAAGGCTTTCGCCGACATCGCCACTGACGGAAATAAGGGATACCAACTGTTGGCGCGCTTCAGCCAAGCCCGGCTTTTGGCCCAAAACGGAAACTCGCGGGATGCCTCGTTGGCCTATCGGGTTTTAGCCGATGATGTTTCCATTGATACGCTGTACCGGGAATTAGCTGTAATCCTCAGCGCTTATGAAGATTTAAATACCCCCGGCACCGATATCGCGGCACTGAAAGAACGATTGCTGCCGTTAATGGCCAAAACCAACCCCTGGCGGTTCAGCGCCAAAGAAATTACCGGCCTTTTGTTTAGGCGGTCTGGCGATAAAACCAAGGCGCGGGAACTGTTTTCGGCCCTGGCCGAAGACAGGAATACCCCTCAAGGGGTTCGCACCAGGGCCCTGGAAATGCTATCCATTCTGGGCAAGTGATTCCCGAATATGGAATTTAAGTCAATGACGGCACCCGACTTAAAATTTGAATGGTTGGCAAAATCCCCGGCTTTTGCTTTCGCCGCCCTGTTGTTGCTGGCGCTCGGCGGCTGCACCAACCCCACCAAATGGTTCGAGAAAGACAAAGATCCTCCCCTGCCGGGAGATCGGATTGCGGTACTGCTTCACCAACGCACCCTCAGCCCCGACCCGAAACTGGCAAAAGTTCAAATTCTTCTGCCCGCGCCCGCTCCTAACGACGACTGGCCGCAATCGGGGGGATACCCCAACCATGCCATGCACCACATGCAGGTGCCGGAAACCATCAAGGAAGCCTGGTCTGTTGATGTCGGTGAAGGTTCCGATGATGAAGAGCGTCTGGTCTCATCTCCGGTGGTCGGAAACGGGCGAGTATACGTTATTGATTCATCCTCAGTTGTCAGCGCCTACGGCATTGCCGGTGGAAAGCAACTGTGGAAAACGAATTTGACCCCGGACGAGGAAGACGAAGGCCACATCCCCGGGGGTGTCGCTTTTCAAAATGGGCGAATTTTCGTCAGCACCGGGTTCGCCCAGGTCATTGCCCTGAATGCCGCCAATGGTGCTGAAATTTGGCGCGAAAACATTGCCAGCCCGGCACGCAGCGCGCCGACGGTCCGTGCCGGACGGGTATTCGTGACCACTATCGACAATAGGCTGTTCGCCATCAACGCCGAAAATGGCGAAGGGCTGTGGACCCACACTGGCCTTTCGGAAGCCGCAAGTCTTTTGGGTAGTGCCAGCCCGGCGGTCGGCAACGGCGTCGTGGTAGTTCCCTATACGTCTGGAGAGCTTATCGCCCTGAAAGCTGAAACCGGCCGATTGCTTTGGCAGGAGAGCCTGAGTTCGATCAAACGTACCGACGTGGTTTCCAATTTGGCCCATATCCGGGGCCGCCCAGTGATTGATAGGGGCCGAGTCTTCGCCATCAGTCACGGCGGCATCATGGGTGCCTTCGACCTGCGCAACGGACGTCGCCTTTGGCAGAAAGAAATCGGCGGATCACAAAGCCCCTGGGTCGCCGGTGATTATATTTTCGTCATCACCAATGATGCCGAGATCGCAGCCGTTTCACGTAAGACCGGCGGCATTCACTGGGTCCGGGCGCTACCGCGTTACAAAGACCCCGATGACCAGGAGAATCCCATTGTATGGACCGGGCCGATCCTGGTCAGCGACCGCCTGATCGCCGCCGGGTCGCACGGCGAGGCCCTGGCCATTTCACCATACACCGGGCGCATCCTCGGTAGCGTCGAATTACCGTCGGGGATTTCGGTTCCGCCCATCGTCGCCGGCGATACCGTCTATTTCCTTGCCGACGATGCCGATTTGGTCGCCTATCGCTAACGGTTTCCATCGCTCCCGTCCCGTCAACATGGGCTACGATTGCTTCATATCATGTCTTTCACCGTCGCCGTCATCGGCCGCCCCAATGTGGGAAAGTCCACGCTCTTTAACCGCCTGACCGGTAAACGGCTGGCCATCGTTGATGACACGCCAGGCGTTACCCGTGACCGCCGTGAAGGCGCCGCCGGCATCGCCGATCTCGATTTCACCCTGATCGATACCGCCGGGCTCGACGATTCGAAGAATGAAAGCCTGGAAGCCCGCATGCACGGCCAAAGCGAACGCGCCATCCAGGATGCCGATGTTGCCTTGTTTCTGATCGATGCCCGCGCCGGCGTAATGCCGCTGGACAAATACTTCTCCGATTGGCTGCGTAAGCATTCGACACCGGTGATCCTGGTCGCCAACAAGTGTGAAGGCGGCGCCGGGCAAGGCGGTCTGATGGAAGCCTTCAGCCTCGGCCTGGGCGAGCCCATTCCGGTTTCCGCCGAACATGGCGAAGGACTGGACGGTCTTTACGAGGCGTTATTGCCGTTCGGCCCCATCACCGATGATCCTGCCGTTGACGAGCCTGTAGACGAGGAAGTTGAGGAAGATGATTGGGAATCCCGGCCCCTGCAACTGGCCATCGTCGGGCGGCCCAATGTCGGCAAATCGACCATCGTCAACAAGCTTCTCGGCGAAGACCGGGTGCTGACCGGGCCCGAGGCCGGCATCACACGGGATTCCATCTCGATTTCATGGGCATTCAATGACCGCGCCATTCGCCTCATCGACACCGCCGGACTGCGCCGCAAAGCACGGGTGAAAAAGAAGCTGGAGGGACTATCGGTCGGCGATACGCTCAATGCCATCCGCTTCGCCGAGGTCGTGGTATTAGTGCTGGATGGCACCCTCGGCCTAGAAAAACAGGACCTCTCCATCGCCCGCCTGGTCATCGAGGAAGGCCGGGCGCTAATTATCGCCGTCAACAAATGGGACATCACCGAAGATAAAAAGAAAGCCATGGGCGGCATCCAAGACCGGCTGCAAACCTCCATGCCACAGGTCCGTGGGGTTCCCGTCGTCACCTTTTCCGCGCTCAAAGGGAAGGGCCTGAATAAACTGCTGCCGGCGGTACTTAAGGTCCACAAGATTTGGAATCAACGGGTTGATACCGGGTCGCTCAACCGCTGGCTCGAAGGAATGACGGCAAGCCATCCGCCGCCGGTGGTCAAGGGCCGGCGCTTCAAGCTGCGCTACATGACCCAGGCCAAGGCGCGGCCACCGACCTTCATCCTATTCACCAGCCGCAAGGACGGTTTGCCGGAAAGCTATTTACGCTACCTCACCGGCGGCTTGCGCGTAGCCTTCGGATTGGATGCCGTACCGATCCGCATCCACCTGCGCGCCGGCAACAATCCTTACGCGAAGGATAAGAAATAGCCTCCCCTAGCCGCAAGCCTCGACCGCGCGTATGGCCATGACCTTGACCAAATTAGCCCGATATTCGGCACTCGCGTGAATGTCCGAATTCAGACCGTCCGCCGGGATTGTTACGCTATCCAGCGCGGAAGGGGAAAAGTCGTTGCCAAGCGCTTCCTCCAACACTTCAGCCCGGTGGGCATGGGAAGAAGCACCCGTAACGGCAACCCGTACCCCGTCAGGAGTTTGCGCAACGAAAACGCCGACCAGAGCAAAGCGGGACGCCGGTTGCTTAAACTTCTTGTAGGCTGCTTTCGACGGTTGCGGAAATGAAACCGAGGTAATCATCTCGCCCTCTTCCAGGGCAGTTTCAAACAGGCCAACAATGAAGTCGTCTGCAGCGATCTGACGTTTGTCAGTCGTGATGGTCGCTCCCAACGCCAAAATGGCTGCCGGGTAATCCGCCGCCGGGTCATTATTAGCCAGCGACCCACCAAGGGTTCCCGAATTGCGGACCTGTCGATCTCCGATGACGCTTGCAAGGGACGCAAGTGCCGGAATGGCACCCTGAACATCGGCCGATGAGTTGACTTCCGCATGGGTCGTCATTGCGCCAATAGTTACTGCCCCCCCCTTAACCTGAATGCCCTTGAGATCGGCAATTCCTCCAAGGTCAACCAGATCCGAGGGTGCCGCCAGACCTAGTTTCATGACCGCGAGCAAGGTTTGGCCACCGGCCAGAAACTTGCCATCATCAGCCCCGCTGATCGCAGCGGCCGCATCGGTGACGCTGCCAGGACGGTGATATTCGAAAGAGTTCATACTGCGGTCCTCCTTATTCAGCAGCCTGGCAAGCTTGCCAGACTTTTTCCGGGGTTGCGGGCATTTCGATGTGGGCAACGCCGCAAGCGTCTGTAATCGCGTTGATGACAGCGGGTGGGGCGGCAATCGCGCCGGCTTCGCCGCAACCTTTGGCGCCGAGCGGATTCAACGGAGACGGCGTTGACGTGGTTCCAACATCAAAGGACGGCAGGTCATCGGCGCGCGGCATGGTGTAATCCATGTACGACCCTGTAACCAACTGACCATTTTCGTCGTATTTGGCGGCTTCAAGCATGGCCTGGCCAACTCCCTGACCTATACCTCCGTGAATTTGACCCTCCACAATCATCGGATTGATGATCGTGCCAAAATCATCCACCGCCGTGTAGCGTACGATGTCAGTCTCGCCCGTGGCCGGGTCTACTTCCACTTCGCAAATGTGAACGCCGGCCGGGAATGAGAAATTGACCGGGTCGTAGAAGGCCTGTTCATGCAGTCCAGGCTCCAGCCCCTCGGGGTAATTGTGCGGCACATAAGCCGTAAAGGCCACTTCACCGATCGTCAACGACTTGTTGGTGTTCTTCACGGTGAAAATACCGTCAGCGAATTCGATGTCCTCTTCCGCTGCTTCGAGGCTATGGGCCGCAATGATCTTGCCCTTGGCGACGATCTTATCCGCCGCTTTCACAATAGCTGAACCGCCAACGACGAGTGACCTTGAGCCATAGGTGCCCATGCCAAACGGTCCCTTGTCGGTATCTCCTTCGACGACCTCGATATTTTCCATGGGAACACCGAGTTGCTCGGAGACGACCTGAGCAAATGTGGTTTGATGGCTCTGGCCCTGGCTGTGGGTTCCAGTCATGACCGTGACATTGCCGGTGGCGTTAAAGCGGATATCGGCGGATTCGTACAGTCCAACGCCGCCGCCAAGAGCGCCCACTGCCGCCGATGGCGCGATTCCACAGGCCTCGATATAGGACGAATACCCCAGACCCCGACGTTTGCCATTGGCTTCGCTTTCCTTCCGGCGCGCATCAAAACCAGCCACATCGGCCATTTCACAGGCCTTGTCCAGGCTCGCCCCGTAATCACCAATGTCGTACTGATGCACGACGGGGGTTTGGTAGGGGAAGGCATCCGGCTGGATATAGTTTCTGCGACGCAGTTCCGCCGGATCGATCTTCAATTCCCGGGCAGCCGTTTCGACCGCGCGTTCCAGCAGATATGTGGCTTCCGGACGACCGGCGCCGCGCAAGGCATCAACGGGCGCTGTATTGGTAAACACACCTTGAACATCACAATAGATTGCGGGAGTGGTATAATTTCCGGCCAGCAACGTCGCGTAAAGGTAGGTCGGAACAGCCGTGGCGAACGTCGAGAGATAGGCGCCAAGGTTGGCTTTGGTGTTGACCCGAAGCCCTAAGAACTTGCCGTCGGCATCCAGGGCCAGTTCGGCCTTGGAAACATGATCACGGCCGTGGGCATCCGAAAGGAAGCTTTCTGAACGCTGTGCCGTCCATTTTATCGGGCGCCCTATCTTGCGCGTCGCCCAGGTGCAGACAACCTCTTCGGCATAGATAAATATCTTTGACCCAAATCCACCGCCAACATCGGGCGCGATGACCCTCAGTTTGTGCTCTGGCGCCACCTGATTAAAGGCCGATATGACCAGACGATGCAAATGCGGGTTTTGCGAGGTGACATACAGCGTCCAGTCACCGGTTCCCTTGTTGAATTCCGCCAGACAGGCCCGGGGCTCGACGGCGTTCGGGATGAGGCGATTGTTGATGACCTCGATGGTCGTGACATGGGCGGCATCGGCGAAGGCCGCATCGGTTGCTTCCGCGTCGCCAATTTCCCAATCATAACAAAGATTCGCGGGCGCCTCGTCATGGATTTGGATGGTGTTATCTTGGGCGGTCGCTGTGTCGACAACCGCGGTCAAAACCTCATAATCAACTTCAACGGCTTCTGCGCCATCATCGGCCTCAGCCTTGGTGTCGGCGATCACAACGGCGACATGGTCGCCGACGTAGTTGACCTTGCCGACTGCAAGAGCATGGTGGGGAGGTGAATTATGGGCTTCGACGCCGTGTTTGCCGGCAATATTCCAACCGCAGATCAGCGGCCCGATGCCATCGGCGACCAGCTCTTCGCCTGTCAATACGGCGAGGACTCCCGGCATCGCCGCGGCCGCAGAGGTATTGATGCCTTTGATCTTGGCATGAGCGTGAGGTGAGCGGACAAACGACGCGTATGATTGTCCGCGGAGATTGATATCGTCGACAAAGTTGCCTGCTCCTGTTAAGAAGCGTTGGTCTTCGGTGCGCTTTACCGCAGCGCCAATTCCTGTTTCAGACATTCCGTCATCCTCCCATCCGTGAAGCGCCGTCTTGGATCGCTTTGACAATGTTGTGATAGCCAGTGCAACGGCAGATATTGCCGTCCAATTGTTCGCGGATCGTTGCTTCATCCGCACCCGGATTATTGTTCACCAGATCGATCGCGCTCATGACCATGCCCGGCGTGCAAAAGCCGCATTGCAAACCATGGTGCTCCTTGAATGCGGCCTGCATCGGGTGCATCTCATCGCCGCTTGCCAGACCTTCGATGGTAGCGACGTCCGCCCCTTCGGCCTGAACAGCCAGCATGGTACATGATTTAACGGATTTGCCTCCGACGTGCACCACACAGGCGCCGCATTGGCTAGTATCACAACCGACATGTGTGCCGGTCAGACCAATATTATCTCTAATGAAATGGACGAGCAAAGTCCTTACATCAACATCCGCTGAAACAGCGTTGCCGTTCACCGTCATGGATATGGTGGGCATGAGTATCCTCCCCTTTGAAAGCCTGTGGAAAGGACCGAAGCAACCCGCGCGGAACCGCCGGACTAGACCCCAGGGCGGTTACACCGCCACCCTCCCATGGCATTTTGCCCGCTTAGTCGCAACGAGCTTGGAAAAAAGTCTAACACTACAAAGGACAAGTGTTGAATCTTTTTTTAGGCCCAGGGCCGCCCCTAAAATTTCATCGCCACCGCCGTCACCACGTGTGGCAGTGCCGCAATCCTTTGCAACAGTCCGGCATCGGGGTCTCCATCGACCTCAATCAAGGCGATGGCGTCGCCGCCCAGATCGGAGCGGCCGAGGTGGAAGGTGGCGATGTTGAGGCCGGCGTCGCCTAAGATGGTGCCGACGCCGCCGATGATGCCGGGTTCATCACCGTTGGTAATGTAGATCATATTCGGCCCCAACTTGGCGTCGATGGGGATGCCCTTGATCTGAACAACACGCGGTTCCTCGTTAAAAAGGGTTCCGGCGATGGTGCGAGTCTGGGTTTCCGTGGTCACCGTCAACGTAATCAATGTTTGGAAGTTGCCGGCATCATCGGAGCGAATCTCACGGATGTGGATATCACGATCCTTGGCGATGGTTGGGGCGTTGACCATGTTGACGCCTTCCATCAACGGCGACAACAGCCCCTGCAGGACGACCGCCGTTAAGGGCCGGCAGTTCAACTGCCCGCACAGCCCTTCAAAGGCGATGGTGACCTCCCTAATTGCAGAATTGGTCGCCTGTCCGGCGAAACTCCCCAATTGTTGCGCCAGTGTCATATAGGGTTTGAGGCGGGGCGCTTCTTCCGCCGACACGGATGCCATATTGAGGGCATTGGCGACGGCACCGGTGTTCAGAAAGTCGGCCATTTGTTCGGCCACCTGTTCGGCTACCTTTTCCTGGGCCTCCGTCGTCGCCGCGCCCAGGTGCGGGGTGGCGATGACGTTTTCCATGCCGAACAGCGGGTTTTCCTCGGCCGGTTCCTGCGCAAACACGTCGAGTGCGGCGCCGGCGACGTCGCCGCTTTCAAGGGCCTTTTTGAGGTCGCCTTCGACAATCAGGCCGCCGCGGGCGCAATTGATGATGCGCACCCCTTTTTTCATTTTCTTGATGGCGCGGGCATTGATGATGTCACGGGTGGCGTCAGTCAACGGCGTGTGTAGGCTGATAAAATCGGCGCGTTTGAACAATTCCGGCAATTCGACCTTTTCGACGCCGATGGCATCGGCCCGTTCTGGGGTCAGGAAGGGATCATACGCGACGACCTTCATCTTCAGGCCCTGGGCGCGGTCGGCGACGATCGAACCGATGTTCCCGCAGCCAATGATGCCGAGCGTCTTGGCCATCAATTCAACCCCCATAAATCGCGATTTTTCCCACTTGCCGGCATGGGTGGAGGTGTTGGCCTGGGGGATTTGCCGGGCCACGGCCAGCATCAAGGAAATTGCGTGCTCGGCGGTGGTGATGGAATTGCCGAACGGCGTATTCATGACGACAATGCCCTTGGCGGTGGCAGCTTCAACATCAATATTATCAACACCGATACCGGCGCGGCCGATGACCGTGAGCTTGGTTGCCGCCTCGATCACCTTCGCCGTCGCCTTGGTCGACGAGCGAACCACCAAACCGTCATAGTCTCCGATGATGTCGAGAAGGCCGTCCTTGTCCAGGTCGGTGATAACATCGACCTTGATACCGGCTTGCTTCAGGCACGCTTCGGCCAGCGGGCTCATTTTATCGGAAATCAGAACCTTGCTCATGCCCCGTCTCCCTCACCGCTGGCCTCCGCCTTGATCGTCGCCCAGGCCCAATCCAGCCACGGAAACAAGGCTTCTAGGTCTGACGTTTCCACCGTCATCCCGTTCCAGATCCGCAGGCCCGGCGGCGCCGATACGTAATGCTTGATGTCGTAGGCGACGCCTTCTTTTTCCAGCAGATCGGCAATTATCTTGCCGATGTCGGCCTGGAAATTATCATTCTGTGTTTGCAGCCACGGGTCAGTAACCGACAGGCAAACCGACGTGGTCGAACGGGCAGTAGGGTCCTTCGCCAAAAATTCTATCCACGGGGCAGTGTCAGCCCAGGCGAAGGTCGCCGACGCGTTGGCCTCGACCCTGGCCATCATGCCCTTGAGTCCGCCCTCTGCCTCGACCCATTCTAGGCTCATCAGGGCATCCTCGACACATAACATTGATGGCGTGTTGATGGTGAGGCCTTCAAAAATGTCCATGGTGACCTTGCCGCCCTTGGTCATGCGGAAGACCTTCGGCAGCGGCCAGGGCGGCGTATAACTTTCCAGCCGCTCGACGGCGCCTGGGCTGAGAACGATCATGCCGTGCGCGGCCTCACCGCCCATCAGTTTCTGCCATGACCAGGTGGTGACGTCCAATTTGTCCCAAGGCAGGTCCATGGCGAAGACGGCCGACGTGGCGTCGCAAAACGTCAGCCCCTCGCGGTCGGCATCGATCCAGTCCGCGTTAGGAACCCGAACGCCCGAAGAGGTGCCGTTCCAGGTAAAGACCACGTCCCGGGCGCTATCGACTTGGGATAGATCCGGCAGATCGCCATAGGGAGCGTCGATGACGCGGACATCAACCAGCTTTAATTGGCCGGTGACGTCGGCGGCCCAGGTGGCGCCGAAATTTTCCCACGCCAGCATATCGACGCCGCGCGCGCCCAGCATCGACCACATCGCCATTTCGATGGCGCCGGTGTTGCCGCCCGGCACGATGCCGATAAGGTGGCTGTCCGGAATGCCGAGAATGGCGCGGGTGCGGGTAATCACATCCTTCAGCTTGGCCTTGCCGGTGGCGTGGCGGTGGGAACGTCCGAGGAAGGCATCCTTGAGCTGATCCACGGACCAACCAGGAATTTTCGTACACGGACCGGATGAAAAAAGGGGATTTGCCGGACGGGTGTCCGGTTTCGTCAATGCGTTCACAATCTGTCTCCTTCCTTACAGAAGGTCGCGCCCCGTTGGGGGGACGTGGCCCAGGGCGAACATACTGATTAGAAAGAAAAGAACAAGCCCCGAAATAAAACAAACTAGAAAGTAACTAAGGGCACGGGGTACGGACCCTCAAGTAGTCCGTAGCCCGTCATGTCCCTGCCCTCTGCTTTAAGCGGAAGTGAAAATGAGGCCCTAAATTGGCTCACTCCTGACCCGAACCGGATGTTTCAGCCATTCAGAAAATAACCGTTAGTTGATCATCGTGGCCTTCGCCCCACCGACGTCGCCGACTATGGTGAGCTGAGGCGATGGCGGTGATTTTGTCTCGGTTAGCTAGTCAAGCGGGGCAATTGTTAGAATCAAGTGGAATTTCGGCTCACGGTACTCAAATTACGCGCTCGCCATATTTTTTTATGGCGTTTTCTGACAGCGTTAATCCTAATCCCGGCGCATCATTCAAGGTCAGCCATCCATTGGTAATTTTAGGTGCGTTTTCGAATAATTCAGCCTGCAAAGGATCGCGTTCCGGATTGGTGAAAGCCTCTACGAAGCATCCGGCCGGGGTAGATGCGACCAAATGGGCATGGATGAAACAATCGTGATGTGGCGTTACCTGAACATGATTAAGCTCGCAAAGTGCCGCCATTTTTCGTCCTTCGGTGAAGCCGCCAAACTTGGTCACGTCAAACTGCAGGATTTGTATCGCGTGTTCCTCAAGCAGGGAACGGCAGCCATAACTGGTCAGTTCGCTTTCTCCAGCAGACAGGGGGACTTGCGTACGCTGAGACAACAACTTGAGTTGGCGCCGGTCATCAGCCCAACGCAGTGGTTCTTCGAGCCAGCGCAGATGGAATGGTTCGATCGCCGGCAAGCCTGCTTAGAACCGTTTATGGCCCCCGGTTAAATCCCATAGTACCAGGGCGCGAATAATGAGAATACAATCCACATCAACACGATCAGGGGGGTCCCGGCGCGGACGAAATCAATAAACTTGTAATGGCCCGGACCCATCACCAACAGGTTGGTCTGGTACCCCAACGGCGAGGCAAAGGAGCAGTTGGCGGCGAAAACCACAGCGACGGCAAAGACCTGAGGCTCGACGCCCACCGCCACCGCCAAGTCAACTGCGATTGGCGTAAACAGAACGGCGGCGGTCTTGGTGCTGATGATATTGGATAGTCCGGCCACCAGCAGAAAGAATAGCGACAGGATAGTCGCCGGGCCTGCGTCCCCTAGCGTCGTTAATAGCCCCTGAGCAATGTATCTGGCGCCGCCCGTTTCCTGCAAGGTGACACCCAGCGCCAAAGCCGCCCCAATGGTGGTGACGATTTTAGGGTCCACGGCCTGGAAGGCCTGACGCACATTCAACACGCCCACCACCACCATCGCCGCAGCCCCCGTGAGGGCCGCCACCACAATCGGCACCACACCCGAGGCCGCCAACGCGAGGACGGTAATAAAAATTAAAGTTGCCCGTTTGGCGTGGTCCAGCACCGGCAATTCCTCGGCCGACCATTCCAACAAGACCACATCCCGAAAACGTTTCAACGCTGCGATGTCGTCAGGCTGCCCCTGGACCAACAGCACGTCGCCAGCACGCAGACGGATTCCGGTGATGCGCTCGCGGACCATTCTTGACCGGCGCTGTAGGCCGAGCACAATGCAGTGGGTCTTATAGCGAAAACCGATTTGCGGCAGGGTCAATCCGGCCAGACCCGACGCCGGCGCGACCATCACTTCGGCGAGCGCTTGGCCACCTTCCAGCCAACGGCCGCCCGACGTCACTTGTCCGGGAACATCGCGGTCTTCCTCCAAGTCCGGATACAACAACCCCGGATCCTCAGCTAGGAAATTGCCCAGCGCCTTACGGGTCGCCGAAACCACCAGGATGTCGCCGGGACGGACCGTGAAATCCTCGAACGGTGGCAGAATTGCCTGTTCGCCGCGCTGCACCATACGAAGGGTTTTATCCGGCAGGACCGAAAAATGGCCTCCCGGCGCACCTTTACCAACCAATTTGGATTCCGCCGTAACGGTGATCTGAGCGACGAAGTGCTTACCGTCACCGTCAACGATGCTATCGGCCATGCCAGAGCGGTCGGGTAGCAACCGCGGAGCGACCAGAAGGACATAGATAAGTCCCACCGATGCCATGACCAGACCGGGAATGGTAAAATCAAAAAACCCGAACGGCGTCGCCTTGACTTCGATCAGGGCTGAATTGACGAGAAGATTGGTCGAAGAGCCGATCAGCGTCGTCATACCGCCCAGCACAGAGCCGTAACTCAAGGGGATCATCAGCTTCGAGGCTGAGCGCCCATATCGGTGAGCCAGGGCCTGCATGATCGGGATAAAGATGACGACGACCGGAATGTTGTTCAGAAACGCGCTGACCGCCATCGCCGCCACTAGAATTAACAGCAGCGAAACGGTCAGGCTTCCGCCGCCGACACCTAACAACAAGTTGGCGCCCCGGTCCAAGACCCCAGTCCGGACCATGCCCTGACCCATGACCAAAAGCGCCAAAACCGTAATTAACGCGGGATTTGCGAAACCCTGAAGAATTCGCCCCGGGGTCAGTGCCGGAACGCCATCGTGAATGACCGGGAAGAAATGGAAAAAAATCAATAGGGCGCAAATAATTCCGAGCGACGTCACCTCCATGGCGGCACGCTCGAACACATAAAACACCAAGCCGACCAGGATGAAGGCGAAAACCGCCCACATCTGGAATTCCATCCCTGATCCCACTTCCAAAGTCATACCCTAACTTTAGCCCATTCCGCTATTTTAGCCACCCGTCCTTAACCTCCGGAAATTCCTATAAAACGGCCATTTTCGGCAAAATTTAAAAATAATCGCCGGCTGTGACCACCGTCACTGTGAGAACCGGAAAACAAAGGCATTATCATCCTCAAGAGATCGAAAGATTTTCAACTCTTCCAACTCTCCCATCTCTCCCTGTCCTTCCCACCGAGCCCCTCCCCAGGGGCCCGGATTTTTTTTAGCGCAGGTCATCAACAATGCGGCCAACGGCGGCTTAACTTATTTCCCCGTTATCCGTCGGACCGGCCTCCTTGCTCCGACCGCGGCCAGGGGTTCAGGCGGGGAAGCCAGCGAGGCACGTTGGCTTTATAGGCCACGTACTCATCGCCGAATCGGCGCTCCAGCGCCTTTTCTTCACTGAGGAGAAAGTAAACAAAATTGACGGCGAAAAAAAACAACCCCCACCCGCCAATCGGCCAGGATTGAAAAATCAACGCTTCGCCCAGCAACATAAACAGCACGCTTGAAATCATCGGGTTTCTGACATGTCGGTAGGGGCCGCGAACGACAAGATTTTTCGGCGGGTCCCACGGCGCCGGGGTGCCTTGACCGACACGAACAAACAGCGAGGCCGTCCAGAATCCGAGAGCTAAGCCAACGCCCATGGCCGCAAGCCCTACCCAAAATTGAATCTGCCCCGACGATGAAAGACGCCCGGCGTATGTCAAACCCGCCGTCGCCCAATAAATCCCCCCGGGGACCAGGACCACCGCCGTGCACGGCAAGATCAGAACGGCCTTGACCATACGCCACATCATCGCCTTCTCCCTTGCCACCCGTTACCGGAACGCGCATCAATAGTCATACGCCCCCAACCGGAGGACGAAAAGAAAGGATAAGGAATGATCGCGGTGATTTTCGAAGTGATCCTCGACCCCGAACAAAGCGATCGGTATTTTGACCTTGCCGCCGCGCTTCGAAAAAAGCTCGAAACGGTTGACGGATTCATATCCATCGAACGGTTTCAAAGCCTGGCCGATGAAACCAAGTACGTGTCGCTATCGTTTTGGCGCGACCGCGAAGCGGTCGAGGCCTGGTATCAAGTGCCCGAGCATAAAAACGCCCAGGATGAGGGCCGGCAAGGCATCTTCCTGGATTACCGTATCCGCGTCGCCGAGGTCTTTCGCGATTATGATATGGCCCAAGGGCGCCCTTCTTCCGATTAGAGCCGCGCAAAAAAAAGCCGGGTTCGAAAACCCGGCGAGTTTAACAGGGAGGAGGTCAGGAGCGAGGGGTGTGGCCCCTGACCAAGAGTTGCTGCCATCTTAGGGGGGGCAATAAGGGAGGCGGCAACTCGATTGCTTACACACTAGAGTATTTATGTTTCCTGAATTTTTCGATCCGGTTTCAAAATGTTACAACATGTATCATCATTGATTTATTTTAACCCGTTGAAACTAATTAATTTTTTTAACTTTTACGGCCCCAATGAATAAAAAACCCGTTGAATTCCTGAAAATGTTGCACCGGGCCGGACTGGCGGACGAAGGCGAATCGCCGGTTTTCGAGGAATTGACCGGCGGTGTAGCTTCCGATATCTGGCTCGTCCATCTCCGACGGGGACCGGTTTGCGTCAAAAGGGCGCTGGCCAAACTGAAGGTGGCCCAGGACTGGCGGGCGTCCGTAGACCGCAACACCTTTGAGGCCGCCTGGTTGGAAACAGCCGCCCGCATCGTGCCCGGCGCCGCGCCCCGCGTACTCGCCCACGACGCCGACGCCGGAATGTTCGCCTTGGAATACCTGGACCCGGCACACTTCAAATCCTGGAAGGATGAATTACTGGATGGCCGCGCCATCCCCGCTTTTTCTGCCGAGGTCGGTTGGCGGTTGGGGCGAATTCATTCGGCCACCGCCGGCGACGGGGACATCGCCAAGCGATTTTCCACCGATGACATTTTTCACGCCATGCGCCTGTCCCCCTACCTGGAAGCCACCGCCACCGCACATCCCGCCTTGGCCGGACCACTGATGGCCTTACTCGAAACGACCGCCGCCAACCATTTTGCCCTGGTCCACGGCGACGTCAGCCCTAAGAACATCCTCAACGGCCCCGAAGGCCCAGTGTTCCTGGACGCAGAATGCGCCTGGTACGGGGATCCGGCCTTCGATCTAGCCTTTTGCCTCAAACACCTAATGTTGAAATGCCTGGTCGTCCCGGCCTCGGCGGCGGAACTGCTGAAATGCTATGATGCCATGGTGGACGGTTATCTTGACACGTTGACCGATGAGCTTCGGGGCACCGGAAAGGAAGGCATCGAAGCCCGCACGGCGCGCCTGTTGCCCGGATTATTGCTAGCCCGCGTTGACGGTAAGTCGCCGGTTGAATACCTGACGCAAGAAACCGACAAGGACCGGGTGCGCCAGGCCGCGACCGGGTTGCTGCTTGAACCGGTGTCCCGATTGGGTGATGTTCGCCGCGTCTGGGAGGAAGAGCTTTCCAAAGGGCAGAAGCGGTGAGCAAAACATCCATCAAATCGACCCATGCGCGCCGGGTCTGGGACTCCCGGGGGCGTCCGACCGTCGAGGTCGAAATCACGCTGCGGTACGGCGCCCAGGGCCGGGCCATCGCCCCGGCCGGCGCTTCCATGGGCACCGGCGAGGCGG
>PTLL01000080.1 GCA_002938315.1 Alphaproteobacteria bacterium MarineAlpha3_Bin2
TTTTTCTCCGAGTTCCGAGTTGAAGGCGAGTGTGGACATATCCGTCATGCGCATTGGATAAAGGATGCCGTCAAGATGGTCGCATTCATGCTGCAAAAGCATCGCGTGAAATCCCGAAGCTGTAATATTAATTTCCGAACCATCCAGTTCCGTGGCCCGCAATTGTATTTTCGTGAAGCGGGGGACTTCCCCATGCAATCCAGGAACGGACAAGCACCGCTCCCAGATAGGGTTCTGCTCTTCGGTCAAAGGCTCGACGACCGGATTGACAAGGACCCGCCAGTCCAGAGGCCGCATTTGGGCCCCGGCTGGAATCTGATTTTCAGTAATTCTGTAGACGACAACCCGCTTAGAAACATGGACTTGCGGTGCCGCCAGGCCATTGCCGCCGATATCCTCTAAAGTTTCCTTCATGTCTTTGGCGAGTGCGGCAATATTCTCAGCGGCAATATCAACGACTGGTTCGGCCACTTGTTTGAGAATTTCATTTCCCATTTTGGCGATTTTTAAGATAGCCATTAGCCCTCCCATAAAGTGGTCAAATTCCCGTGAGAGAGTTTGACGCAGGTTTTTGCCCTGTTTTTCAGGTTGGAAAGTAGCGTAAACCATATCCTCCTTTAGATCAGGCCGCTGATTGTTCCAATTTATATGACGACGGACAAAATAGACCCGTTAAGATACTAGTTGGTGGATTACAACCACTGGAGTTCTCTCTACGTTACCAGAGCGGCCAACAAAAATAATGCCGCCGAGACAGGGAAATTACCATGGGGCAACTGACAACCCACGTACTCGATACGTCGGCCGGCAGGCCAGCGGGTAATATTCGTGTCGAATTGTTTCGTCTCGGCGATGATGGCCGTGAGAAACTATGTGAAGTTTCAACCAACGGCGACGGACGCTGCGACGAGCCATTATTGGAAGGCAAAAATTTCCGGATTGGTGAATATGAGGTTATATTCCATATCGGCGCCTACTTTTCGGCAATGGGCGTGGCGTCGTTGGAACCTCGTTTCCTCGATGTTGTACCAATCCGTTTCGGCATCTCTACGAACGACGCCGACTATCACGTGCCATTGTTAGTATCGCCCTACGGCTATTCGACCTATCGTGGAAGCTGATGGGAAATGGCTATGCGTGACTCCATAACTTTCCGGCTGAATGGTGAGACGCGTGTCCTGCATAATGTGTCGCCGATCCTGACCCTGTTGAATTACCTCCGTGAAGACGCCGCCCTCCGTGGAACCAAGGAAGGGTGCGCCGAGGGCGATTGCGGCGCCTGTACGGTCGTCATTGGAGAGCTTGTCGAGGGCAAAGTCGTCCACCGCGCCGTTAATGCATGCATACAGTTCATTGGCATGCTTGAGGGAAAATCGGTGCTGACGGTCGAATATTTACAAGCCCCAGGCGGGCGGTTGCATCCGGTCCAGCAAGCCATGGTCGACGAGCATGGATCGCAATGCGGCTTTTGCACGCCGGGATTCGTGATGTCGTTGTATGCCGCCTATATATCGGGCCAGCCCATGGATGCCGACAGTGCCCCGGACCTGTTGGCGGGGAACCTATGCCGCTGCACCGGTTATGGGCCGATCATGGCGGCCCAGACGGCCATCGGCAATTACCCTGCGCCTGATTGGGAAGCGGCGCGACTGGAGGAGGAGCACCGGTGGTTAACCGACAATGCTCATGGTGAAACCGTCGACTTCATCGCCGATGGTCAGCGGTTGCTTTCGCCGGCAAGCATTGACGATCTCGCCGCCTGCTATGCCGTGAATCCGGACGCGGTATTGGTTGCCGGCGCAACGGATGTGGGTCTGCGGGTCACCAAGGCGCACCGCAAACTGGGAACCATGATCCATCTCGGTCGCGTCCGCGAACTTCAAACCATTAAGCGGGACCAAGGCAAACTAACCATCGGCGCCGGGGTCACCTGTACCGACGCCATGGCGACCATCGCCGGAATTTTCCCTGACTTCGGCGAGATGATCCGGCGCTTCGGCGCCGTCCAGGTCCGCAACGCCGGCACCATCGGCGGTAACATCGCCAATGCCTCACCGATCGGCGATACGCCGCCGGCGCTGTTGGTCCTCGAGGCGACTTTAGTGCTGAGGAAAGGGGATGGGCGAAGAAGATTGCCCATAAAAGAATTCTTTATCGACTATGGCAAACAGGACAGAGCGCCGGGTGAGTTTTTGGAAGCCATCGAAATCCCCATCCCCGGACCGGCGGCGCGCCTCGGGTGCTACAAGCTGACCAAGCGTTTCGACCAAGACATTTCAGCCGTGTGCGGTTGTTTTGACGTTAGAGTCGAAAACGGCATCGTCGCCGCCGCCCGAATCGCCTTCGGCGGCATGGCCGTCATCCCGAAGCGCGCCCGTTTTATCGAGGCGGCGCTTCTGGGAAACCCCTGGACGGCCGACACCGTGGAATCCGCCATGGCCGACTTTGATGAGGATTTCACGCCGATCACCGACATGCGGGCTAGCGCCGCGTATCGGATGCAATCGGCGCGCAATATGCTGCGCAAGTACCACCTGGAAACCACGCAACCGCTATCCGAAACCCGCCTCGTCGGCCGGGGCGCGACGCTGTCCGGGCCGCGCCGGGACAGTTCCCTGATAACGGAGTCCGCCGATACCGATGGCATCGAAGGCGGCGTAAGCAGCGCACAACGCCATGACAGCGGTCATAAACACGTCTCCGGCGAGGCGATCTTCGTCGACGATATCCCGGCGCCCGCCGACACACTGGCCATCCAAATCGCCATGAGCGACCGGCCTCATGCGCGTATCCTCGGGATGGATTTGAGTGCGGTGGAAACCGCCGTTGGGGTCGTCTGCGTCATCACCGCGGCAGATATCCCCGGCACCAACGACATCAGCCCGGCCATGGGCGATGACCCGCTGTTCGCCGACGGCTTGGTCGAATACGCCGGCCAGTCGCTGTTCGCAGTCGCCGCTGAAACCCTGGAAGCGGCCCGCGCCGCCGCGACGCTGGCCATAATTGACTACGAGGACTTGGCGGCCATCGTCACCGTTGATGATGCCATGGACGCGGAGTCGTACCTGGAAACCCCTTATGTCATGGCCCGCGGCGACGCCGCGCAGGCCATCGTGGAGGCGCCGCATCGGATTGATGGCCGAATCTATATCGGCGGCCAGGAGCATTTCTACCTGGAGGGGCAAGTCGCCCTGGCCGTGCCCGGCGAAGACGGCGACGTGACGGTTCATTGCTCGACCCAGCACCCGAGCGAAATCCAACACACGGTGGCCAAGGTTCTGGGCCTCGCCAATCACGCGGTCACGGTCGAGATCCGGCGCATGGGTGGGGCCTTCGGCGGCAAGGAAAGCAACGGCAATTTGCCGGCCGCCGCCGCCGCTTTGGTGGCAAGGAAAACCGGCCGTGCCGCCAAGGTATGCTACGACCGCGATCAGGACATGATCATCACCGGTAAACGTCACGACTTCCGCATCGACTACCGGGTCGGCTTCGACGGGGAAGGTCTAATCCAAGGCGTCGAGTTCGATCAGGCAGCCCGATGCGGCATGTCCTACGATCTGTCCGTTCCCATATGCGATCGCGCCATGTTCCACGCCGACAATACGTACTATTTGGCCAACGCACGGATCACTTCGTATCGCTGCAAGACCAATACCGTGTCGAACACCGCCTTCCGGGGCTTCGGCGGCCCCCAGGGTATGATCGGCATCGAACGGGTCATCGACGAAATCGCCCACTTTTTGGGCAAGGATCCACTGGCGGTACGGCGCGCTAACTTCTACGACCCGCAAGGCGCCGTCGGCGAACGTTCGGTGACGCCCTATGATATGAAGGTGGAGGACTGCATCATCGATGAATTGGTGGAGGAACTCCGAAAAACCGCTGACTACGACCAACGGCGCGACGACATCCGGGCATGGAACCTGACCAGTAGCGTCCTCAAGCGTGGCATCGCGTTGACGCCGGTGAAATTCGGCATTTCCTTCACGCTCACATTCCTCAATCAGGCCGGCGCGCTGGTCCACGTGTACAAAGATGGCTCCATTCACCTAAACCACGGCGGTACAGAGATGGGTCAAGGCTTGTTCACCAAAGTGGCGCAGGTCGTCGCCGAATCATTTCAGGTCGATATCGACAAGGTTAAAATCTCCGCCACCAACACCGGCAAGGTGCCGAATACGTCTGCGACGGCAGCCTCATCGGGCTCCGACCTCAACGGCATGGCGGCCGACGATGCGTGTCGTAAAATCAAGGCCCGTTTGGCCAGGTTTGCTGCCGAACGCAGGCAAACAACTGAGGACGAGGTCCAGTTCCTCCCCGGCGAGGTTCGTATTGGAACGGAGAAGATATCCTTCGAAGACCTTATCGGCGATGCCTATAGGGCGCGCGTGCCGCTCTCGGCCACGGGCTTCTACGCGACCCCGAAAATCCACTGGGATAGGGCGCGGGCCAAGGGTCGGCCGTTCTTCTATTTCGCCTATGGCGCGGCGGTTACCGAGGTGGCCATCGACACCCTGACCGGCGAGAACCGTGTAATCCGCGTCGATATCCTGCACGATGTCGGAACGTCCCTGAATTCCGCCATCGACCTTGGCCAGATAGAGGGGGGGTACGTCCAGGGAACCGGTTGGCTAACTACCGAGGAATTATGGTGGAACGACAAGGGGATTCTCAAAACCCATGCGCCATCCACGTACAAGATTCCCGTCTGTGGGGACCGTGCCCCCGATATGCGCATCAATCTTTGGACGCGGGGCGAAAATTCTGAGAAAACCATCTACCGTTCAAAAGCCGTCGGCGAACCGCCATTGATGCTCTGTATTTCGGCACTGATGGCGCTCTCCGACGCCGTGGCCGGTGCGGGTGGATATACCGACTATCCGGCCCTCGACGCGCCGGCAACGCCTGAGCGCATCCTTGCCGCAGTTCATCGAGTCAGGCAGCAGATGGAGGGGGCGGCATGACCACAAATTTGCAAATGCAAATAACGGAAATGGTCGGTGTCCATGGTGTCATCGTCCGCGTTAGCCTTATTCAAGCTGACGGCTCAACCCCGTGTGAGATCGGTGCCGCGATGACGATCGCGGCTGAAACCTTCGCCGGTACCGTCGGCGGCGGCGCCCTGGAGCAAGAGGCGCTGAAAGCGGCCCGGAAAATGTTGTCGGAGCATGCCGGCGGCAACGTGGCCCCTTGGCGGCGCACCGTTCGTGACTATCCACTTGGCCCCTCTCTTGGCCAGTGTTGCGGGGGCTACGTGCGTTTGCTGTTTGAGGTCATGTCGGCACCGGAATTGGCGGAAATTACCGACACTTTGACTGATGTGAGCGAGGGGGAGAAGGTGCTGGCCCTGCGTCCGCTTAAGTCCGGTTTGACGTTGCAGTTTTGCCGCCACCGTAAGGAGGATCACGATGGCTGGCCCTTACCCGTTCGGCGCGCCGTTCGCGATATGATGTCGGGGACCCGGCCATGGACTCCCGTCCTCACCGCCGATTGGTACATCGAACCCCTTGGCTCAGTGCGCACACCGCTGTTTCTTTACGGCGCCGGCCATGTTGGCCGTGCCGTCGTTAAGGCATTGGAGGGTTTGGCGTTCGATATTTATTGGGTCGACATCGCCGCCAATCGATACCCCGAAGAAATATCCCCCGCCGTTCATCAGCTTATTGCCGGCAATCCCAGCGATATTGTTCCCCATACCCCGGGCGGCGCTTTTCACGTTGTGATGACCTTCTCGCACACGCTTGATTTTGATATCTGCCGGGCCGTGTTGGCAAAGGGCGATTTCACCTATCTGGGGGTTATCGCCTCAAAAACCAAGCGAGCGCGTTTTGTTCGACGTCTGGTAGAATCGGGCCTATCCGAAGCTACCGTCAGCCAACTGCACGCGCCCATCGGCCTGGCCGGACTGAGCGGCAAGGAACCCGCAATAATTGCTGTGTCACTAGCTGCCGATTTGCTAATACGGTTGCAAGAAAAGCAATCCAAGGCGTCTGCGCCGGAAGAGGGCAAATTGGGGGTGGTATCATGACTGGGACAGCGCCCTTACATTTGTCGGGAATTACCAAACGATTTCCGGGCGTGCTGGCCAATGACAACGTCGGGTTTTCCATCGCCCCCGGTGAAATCCACGCTCTACTTGGCGAAAACGGTGCCGGAAAGTCGACCCTTGTTAAGATGATCTACGGTGTCATGCGGCCGGATGAGGGGTCCATGCATTTTGGCGATACGCCTTATGCCCCGGCCAAGCCGTCGGATGCCCGCGCCCATGGGGTCGGCATGGTGTTTCAGCATTTCTCGTTGTTCGAAGCCCTAAGCGTTGCCGAGAACGTCGCCCTTGGCATGAACAAGGATGCCGTGAGCAAGGACCTGGATAAGCAGATCGTTGAGGTTTCGGAAGCCTACGGCCTGCCCCTTGACCCAAAGCGCCTGATCGATTCCTTATCGGTGGGCGAACGCCAGCGGGTCGAAGTCGTCCGTTGCCTGTTGCAGAACCCGCGCCTCTTGATCATGGATGAGCCGACATCCGTGTTAACGCCCCAAGAGGTCGAGATTCTGTTCGAGACGCTCAGGAAGTTATCGTCCGAGGGCTGCTCGATCCTCTACATCTCCCACAAGCTGGAGGAAATCAGAACACTATGTGACCGTGCCACGGTGTTGCGCGGCGGCAAAGTGGTCGCTGATTGCGATCCACGCCAGGAAACGGCCAAAAGCCTGGCCGAGTTAATGATCGGCACATCGCTCAGCTTTCCCGAGCCCCATGCGGCGAAACTTGGCGACGAACGCCTGGTCGTCAAGGGATTGTCCGTCAAGAGCCCGGACCCATTCGGGACCGACCTCCGGGATATCTCATTTTGCGTGTGTGCCGGCGAGATCCTCGGAATTGCCGGTGTCGCCGGTAATGGTCAGGTCGAGTTGATGGAAGTTCTGACCGGTGAGAAAACCACGGACAACGACGCCGTCCTCATCGACAACGCGCCTGTCGGCCGCGAAAATACGACTACCCGCCGCCGCCGGGGAATGTGCTCGGTGCCGGAGGAGCGCCTGGGTCACGGCGCCGTGCCGGAGATGTCTCTGTGGGAGAACACCATCCTGTCGGCCCGCACCCGCTTAGGGATGGAAAGAAACGGATTTTTGAATTTGGGCATCGCTCACGACTTTGCCAACGAGATCGTCCAAAAATTCAACGTTAAGACCCCTGGTATTGAACACGAAGCCCGCAGCCTGTCCGGCGGCAACCTGCAAAAATTCATCGTTGGACGGGAAATCCTGCAAACACCGACGGTACTGGTTATCCTGCAACCGACCTGGGGGGTGGACGCCGCCGCCGCCGCCGACATTCACCGTGCGCTTCAGGAACTGGCTAAGGGCGGCGCCGCGATCTTGGTTATTTCCCAGGATTTGGATGAATTGATGGCGATCTCCATCAACTTCGCTGTTATTTCCGAAGGCCGGCTTTCAGAATCGCGCCCCACCGGCAGCATGTCCGTTGAGGAAATTGGCCTGCTGATGGGCGGCGTTCACTCCAGTGTTGGCAAGAAGGGGGCGGCATGATCCGGCTGGAACCACGCCAAGAGATTTCACACCGGCTGCTTTATCTGACACCGGTATATGCGGTCGGGCTTACCATTCTTGCCGGCATGGTCATGTTTTTCGTCTTGGGCAAGGACCCGGTCCGGGCCATTTCCATAATCTTCTTTGAACCGTTGACAGATTGGTTTGCGATCTCGGAGATGATGGTAAAAGCGACGCCTCTGATCCTAATCGCCATTGGCCTGTCGTTCGGTTTCAGGGCAGGGGTCTGGAACATCGGCGCCGAGGGGCAGTTCACCATCGGCGCCCTCTCAGGGGGCGCCGTCGCCTTGGCGCTGTATCAGGTTGAGGGTTTCTGGGTGCTGCCGTTAATGTGTCTAGCGGGCATTCTCGGCGGCATGGCCTGGGCCGCCATTCCGGCCTTTTTACGGACTCGGTTTAACGCCAATGAAATCCTTGTCAGTCTGATGTTGACCTATGTCGCCGTACTGCTGCTAGGCTTTTTGGTGCATGGTCCATTGAAAGATCCGGACGGCCTGAACTTTCCGGAAAGCCGCACATTCCATGAAGCGGCGCTGATGCCAATTCTGATTGAGGAAACACGCGCCCATGTGGGTTTCTTGGTGGCCCTCGCCGCCGCAGTTATCGCCTGGGTAGTATTGGCCCGCCATGTGATCGGGTATCAGATAAAAGTTATGGGCCAATCTCCCCGGGCCGCAAGGTATGGTGGCTTCACCGAGAAACGGGTGGTTTGGATGTGCCTGATGATTTCGGGCGGGCTTGCCGGACTGGCAGGGGTGTTCGAGGCGGCCGGGCCGGTCGGCCAATTGGTTCCTGCGCTGCCTGTCGGCTATGGCTTCACGGCCATTATCGTCGCCTTTTTGGGCCGCTTGGACCCCATCGGAATCGTGATTGCCGGCTTTGTTATGGCGCTCACTTACATTGGTGGAGAAACGGCGCAGATTGAAATGAACCTGCCCAGCGCCGTGACCGGCGTGTTCCAGGGAATGTTCCTGTTCTTCCTGCTTGGCATCGACGTTCTGGCAAAATACCGCTTCCGCATCATCCGGGTAACCCGGGCCGCGGCGGGGGAGTAAGGCTATGGATCTCCTCATTCTTATTCTTCAAGGTGTCATTGTCGCGGCGACGCCACTGGTCTTTGCCGCCATTGGCGAATTGGTTGTCGAGCGGGCCGGTGTCCTCAATCTGGGCATCGAGGGAATGATGATCCTGGGCGCGATCGCCGGATTCTCGGTAACCCTGGACAGTGGTTCGTATTTGGCTGGAATCATCGCCGCCGCCGCCGCGGGGGCCGTTGCCGCCTTCCTGTTCGGCGTTCTGACCCAGGTGCTGATGGCTAATCAGGTGGCGACGGGGTTGGCGCTAACCATTTTCGGTCTTGGCCTATCGGCCCTGTGGGGACAGGGCTATTCCGGAGAATCGACAGTACCGCTGGCCAAGATACACATCCCCCTGTTGTCCGACATCCCCATCATCGGGCCGTTGCTGTTCTCGCACGATCCTTTGGTTTATCTGTCGATCATTCTGGTCGCTGGTGTCGCCTGGTTCCTGGCCAAGACACGGGCGGGCCTGATCCTGCGCGCCGTCGGCGAAAACCACGACGCCGCCCACGCTATCGGCTACAACGTGGTCGGCGTTCGGATGCTGGCGCTGCTGTTCGGCGGCGCTTGCGCGGGAATCGGAGGCACCTACCTTTCTACGGTTCAGACGCCGCTGTGGGTCGAGGATATGACTGCCGGACGGGGCTGGATTGCGCTCGCCATCGTCGTCTTTGCGGCCTGGCGGCCGGGCCGGGCGCTGCTGGGCGCTTACCTGTTTGGCGGCGTTACCGTGGTGCAACTCCACATCCAGGGGTTCGGCGTCGATATTGACGCTCAGATTTTATCGATGCTGCCCTACCTCATCACCATCTTGGTCCTGGTGTTGATTTCACACGACAAGGCGCGGGCCAACTTCAATGCGCCAGCTTGCTTGACTAAACCGTTCTTTGCTTCCTCGTGAAGCAGCACCTCAACCAAATGCAACCGTCAAAGACAACAATCAAACAAGGGAGACTTTAAAATGAAAACCATGATACGAAAATTAACTGGCTTTGCCGCAGCCATCGCGGTGGTTTTGTCGGTGTCAGCAGCCAGCGCTGCTGAAGTGACCAAGGTTGGCTTCGTCTATGTCGGCCCCATCGGTGATCACGGTTGGAACTACGAACACAACCAGGGACGCCTGGCCGTCGAAAAGGCGTTCGGCGA
>PTLL01000081.1 GCA_002938315.1 Alphaproteobacteria bacterium MarineAlpha3_Bin2
TTGTTTGCCAGCGCCCTGGGTGTCCTTGCCGGCGGCATGATCGTCGACCGGGTAAAACGCCACGATCTGGTCGCCGCGGCTGGGTTTACTGTCGCCGCCATCATGATGGTGATGTTCAGCGCCGTGCCGCTGCCGGTGCTCGTGATCGGTGTTCTGTTTTCCATCGTCGGTGGTATCCAGGGCATGATCCGGCCGGCCAGGGACATGATGGTTCGCGCCGCCACACCGCCCGGCGGCGTGGGAAAAGCCTTTGGGTTTTTTTCGACGGGGATGTCCATTAGCGGCGCGTCGGCCCCCATTCTTTTTGGCGGGCTTGTCGACCGGGGCAACCCGGAATGGGTGTTCTATTCCATCGCCATTTTTATGTGTTTTGGTATTTTTTCAATCATGGGCAGCCAGCGGGCTTCCTCCCGAAAGGCGGCTATCAACGGTGAAGGCGAAACGTGAGTGACGCAACGCCGTCACAAAGGCGGGGTAGCGCCGGGTGTATTGTACCCGCCGCGTAACTTTTCTATCCTATTGCCGGCCCTGATGTTGGCGCTGCCACACCTGAGAAAGTCGCGATCAAAATGGATACTCCTAACGGTGGCGGCCCCAAGGCGAACGCTCCAATAGCGGCGACAGGCAATCCTGCCTTTGTCGGCGCCGCGCTGATGATGGTGCTGTCGGTTTCCCTGTTTACCATTTCCCATGGCTTTGTGCGCACGGTCGGCGACGAGATCCACCCGTTCGAGATCGCCTTTGCCACCAGCCTGTTTTCCTTCACGTTTTATTTGCCGTGGCTGTTCCGGACCCGGTTTAGGACCCTCAGGACCAACAAAATCCGCATCCATTGGGTACGGGCGTTCTTTAATGTGGGCGGGGTGTGCGGTTGGTATTTCGCGCTGACGCTGACGCCCTTGGCCGATGCGGTGGCGTTGGCGCTGACCGGGCCGCTGGCCATCACCTTAGGCGCGGTGCTGTTCCTGGGCGAGCCGGCCCGGGTGCGGCGCTGGGTCGGCATGGGGATCGGCATTGCCGGCGCGCTGTTGATCATCCGGCCGGGTTTTCAGCAATTCAATACCGGGTATTGGTTTGTCCTGCTGTCGATTTCCTGCACCGCCGGATCGCGGCTGCTGACCAAGCACCTGACGCAATCGGAACCGTCGGCGGTGCTCGGCGCCTGGATGGCGTTGTTGCAAGTGCCGATCACCTTTGTCTTGGCGATCCCTTTTTGGAGCTGGCCGAACCCGATCCAGCTGGCGATGATGATCGCCGTCGGGCTTTTAGTTGGCGGCGCCCATTACACCTTGACCGTCGCCTATCAGCGGGCCGACGTCGGCGCCATGGAACCGTTCAATTTCGTCCGTTTGGTCATTGCCGCGATGATTGGGTATTTCTTTTTCGCCGAAAACCCCGATGCCTGGACCTGGGCCGGCGGCGTCGTCATCGTCGCCTCAACCACCTACGTTGCCCACCGCGAAGCCGTGCGGCGAAGGCAAGAGGCAGGCTAGGCGGCCCTAAACAGTGATCACCATGGATGTACAAGGAGGAGGTTGAGTTGGAAATACGTATGGATGGCCGTAACGCCATCATCACCGGCGGCAGTCTGGGGCTTGGCAAGGCCATCGCCACGGAATTCGCCAGATCAGGGGCCAATGTGGCTCTCGTCGCCCGCCGCCAGGAAACCTTGGACGAAGCCAAGGCCGAAATCGAGAAGGAGAACGGTGGAAAGGTGGTCGCCATCGCCGCCGATATTCGACTGGCCGCTGATTGTGAACGGGTCGTCGCCGAAGCAGAAGCGTCCCTTGGGGCGATCGATATCCTGGTCAACAATGCCGGCACTTCACAAAGAGGCCCATTTCTGGATGTCACCGATGAGCTTTGGCAGGACGATCTCGATCTCAAGCTGTTTGCTTCAATCCGCCTTTGCCGATTGGTCATTCCGGGGATGCGCGACCGGCGTTGGGGCCGAATCATCAACGTCCTGAACGTTGGCGCCAAGATGCCGGGCGCGGAAGGGGCGCCAACGGCAGTCAGCCGCGCCGCCGGCATGGCGCTGATGAAGGTTCTCGCGAATGAAGGGGCGCCCCATAACGTTTTGGTCAATGGCATGCTGGTCGGCAAAATCCGCAGCAATCAATGGGAACGCCTACACGCCGCCGACCCGCGTGGATTGTCCCTTGAGGAATGGTATGCGGATACCGGCGCGGACCAGCCCATGGGCCGCCTCGGTCTACCCGAGGAATTTGCCAACATGGCATGCTTCTTAGCGTCCGATGCCGGTTCATACATCAACGGTGCCGCGATTAACGTCGACGGCGGCTTATGCAATGTCGTTTAACCGGGAAATAATAGGAAAGTTGATATTGAAGATCTCAACGCTTCGGACATTTGGAACGGCAGCGTCCGCTTGCCTTCCCGCCGCGTGCACTATGGTATTTTAATGCATACGGACAACTACCTGTTTCGTAAAAAAACTAAAATAAAGATATTCATATTTCCAACCATAGGTAAGGACCGATTCCTGAAAGGCCTTAAACTCGTCTTCGCGCCAATTCTCATTAACAATGTATTCATCAAAAACGATCACCGTTCCGGAAATAATTTGTTTGGCAAGAAGATCCAGAACAGTTTTTGTCGAACTGTAAATATCACAATCAATATTCAAAAAACGGACTGGTTCCGGGTGGTTTTCAATAAAACGGGGGAGCGTTTCCTCAAACCAACCATCGTGAAGAATGACATTTTCCGTAACCGACGGAATTTCACCCTTCGTACTATAGGAACCTTCGGGTTCGTTATGCCAAGATTCAGGAAGTCCTTCAAAACTATCAAATCCGTGGACTTCCTGTTCCGCTAACGTCGCAATTTGACGGATCGACGTTCCAAATCTGACGGCGAATTCCAAAACCAGTCCGTCATTAACAACGGCATCAATACCAAGTTTAAAAGCCTGGATATTGGTCCCGGTAATTGGCGGAATTTTTTTATTGGTGGATTTGATGTAGTGCCAGGCGTCCAGCCGTGCACGATCTATATTTGTTCCGGTTTCAACCATATCAAAATGCGTTGCCGCCGTTCGTTGATCACCGGAAAAATCTAATACCATTCCTAAGACGAATCTGTATTCCAAATTGGAGGGATTGATTTTAACGGCTTTCTCCAAACTCTTTATGGAAGGGGTCATATTCTCGGGATCAATCAAAAGAGCAGGAAGGCGAAAGAGAGACTCGTGTAAATCCGGATTGATTGAGAGAGAAATTTTGTAGCTGTCGATGGCCTCGTCGATCCGGCCTAGGGACTGGAGCGTAAGACCCAGATTGGAATGAACGATGGCGCTATCGGGATTGATGTCGATGGATTTATTGTAATTTACGACGGATTCGTCATGTTTCCCCATTAGGTGGAGCGCAACACCCAGGTTGTTGTACGCTTCATCGTAATCGGGGTTGATGACGAGGGACCGATTGATACTTTCGATGGCTTCCTCCAACTGCCACAGTTTTATGTATTTTGAACCCAGGTTGTTATGTGCCTCGGCAGAATCTGGATTAAGGGAGACGGCCTGTTGATAATTGGTTAGGAAATCATCAAATTCCCCAAGTTCCATGAAGTCATTGTTATGGTCCCCGGCGAAATCGGGATTGATGGTTAGCGCCTTGTGATAACTGGCAACGGCATCATCCCTTCTGCCTAAATCTCGGAGTACAATGGCAAGGTTGTAGTGCGCCTCGGCAAAATCAGGATCGAGGACAAGTGCCTTTTGAAAGCTGGCGACGGACTCATCTAACCTTCCAGCAATTCTGAGCACATTTCCTAAACTGTTGTAGGCGTCAACATAATCGGGGTCGATATCGACGGCCCGAGAGATGAGATCAACGACAATATCGTTTTTCCCCATATCATGAGCGATTAAACCGAGCATATGTTAGGCTATGGGTTGGTTGGGGTCGGTTTCTAATATTTGTTGATAGGTCTCTTCGGCTTTGGGCAAATCACCCATCTTGTGGTGATGGGCGGCGAGTTGCAGGAATTGCTGGATGTAGGGCGTCTGATGTCCGGGGGAAGGGCTTTGTGATTGTATAGGCTTGGTATTTTTTGCTGCTTTCTCGGCCAATTTCCGTTGCCGGCGTTTCTCTGCTCTATTCATGTAGCGGGCTTCCTCCGGCGATCTCCAGGCGAAACAACTATAATTGTTTTCCCTATTCAGTAGAAGCGCACATCTTCAGCGGCGATTATGGGATCGACTGACTTTATCGACCCGCAAATCACGACGGCCGTTTTTGGAAATTAGCGGACATTGCCACACCCAAAATCATTTCCGCTTTACCCCGAAAGCAGACATTCTGAGGGTTGTCCCAAAGAGTCTGCTTTTGACCCAAAGCGGACGTTGGGGGTTGTGCTTTTACCCTGCACAGCAGGACAGTTTGCTCACGTCCTTGTTGAACGTCTGAGCGGCGAGTTTTAATCCTTCGACAGTCGTAAGGTATGGAAAAATCATATTGCCTAGATCAGTGGCCGTCATTTCTGATTTGATGGCGATGGCGGCTGTCTGAATACTATCCCCCGCCTCAGGGGCAATCATGTGGGCACCGACGAGTCGATCAGTTGCCCCGTCGGTCACCAGCTTGATGAGGCCACGGGTATCTCTGGCGGCAAGCGCCCGTGGAACGTGCTCCAATCCCAGTATCGACGTTTTTGCATCTACACCTTGATCCCTTGCCTCTCGTTCCGTCAAACCGACTGAGGCTACCTGTGGATCGGTAAAGGTGACTGCGGGCATCACTGTGGCATCATACTTGTCGGTGTTGCCATTAAGGGCGTTTCGAGCCGCCAGCTTTGCACCATAAGCCGCCATGTAGACGTACAAATCACGGCCCGTAACATCACCCGCCGCATAGATGTCCGGGTTGGTGGTGCGAAGGTATTCATCGACCTGGATGCCGCCATCGGGTCGGAGTTCCACACCCCTGTTCCCAAGTCCGAGTCCATATGTATTCGGGCTTCTGCCAACGCTGGCAAGAACCTCTTCCGCTTCGACGACCTCATCTTTTCCATCAACAGCGAGTGATAAGGCGACACCGTTTTTGGTGCGCTTGATCGATTGGTAAGAGACACCCCGGAGGATGGTCACACCCTCATCGGAAAGGAAATCCGCAAGCGCATCGCTGATTTCCGGTTCCGCGTGAGGCAACAAACGGCTGCGGCAGACGATGGTGACCCTTACACCCGCACGGGCAAACATCTGGGCGAGTTCAACACCGATGTAGCCACCGCCGATTACCAGAAGCGTGTCCGGCAATTTTTCAAGTTCAAGCGCCGTGGTGCTCGTAAGAAACGAAACATCCTCAATGCCGGGTATCGACGGTACGGCGGGGGAAGCCCCAGTCGTGATGACAATCTTTCCGGCTTCCATCTTTTCGCCGTTGACGGCGATAACGTCCACCCCCAACCCCACTGGCCCTTCTATGTAGGCGATGTTGTTATAGGACGGCAGGACATCGATGTACTTGCCCTGGCGAAGGTCGGTAACGATCTCGTCTTTCTGGGCCATGACCGCCCGCCAATCTGTTATTTCGGCATCGCCACGGATTCCCAAAAAGCGATTGGCCGCTTTCGCCTGGTGCAAGGATTCTGTCGCTCGGATTAGGTTCTTTGACGGGATACAGCCGACGTTGACGCAGGTGCCGCCAATTGTGCCGTGACCAATCAGGGCGACATTCGCGCCAAGTTCCGCTGCGGTAATGGCCGCCGAGAATCCAGCGGACCCGGCCCCAATCACCGCAAGGTCGTATTTTCCGTTTCCGCCTTTTCCGGATGGCGGCGGGCAACAGGATTCACTTTTCTCGGACATGATATTCTCCCGGTTTCTGTGTAGTTCGATTAATCGGTGCTTGCTTCGGATTGCCGGGACCGTTGGTAAACTGCGTAAATTGTGAGCAGCACGAAAATGCCGAGCGCCGGAAACAGGACGCAATTAATCCAGCCGAGCCATGCCGAAAGACCGATTGCGCCAAATAGGATGACGAGAACCGGTGTGAAGCAGCAGAGAGCGGCCACCACGGTGCCTGTGATCCCAGTGGTCAACAGTTTTTTATTCGTGTCACTCATGATGGTTCCTCGCTTCGTCACGCCGATTCAGAGAGAGCCTTCGCGTATGAATTGGCTTCCGGCCACAATTGATTTCCGAGTTCAAACGCCTCCTCCAAAGAAAGGATTTCAATATCGCTCCTGCCCGCAGCCCACTGTTCGACTTCTTCCTCGGACGCGAAGAAATGAATGTTGCGGCAGAAGTTCATTTGAATATCCGTAGGCGTATTCAATTCGGTGCTATCGGGGTCAAAGACAACCGTAGACATGACGGCACCAGCCGGGTTGGCTCCTTTTACGCCGTCGGGCCCCACCGTGATCCGAATCTTCTCCTTGCTGACGGGAGACTGGGTCTCCACGGTGGCGGTTTGCTGTAGCATGACCGGCAGGAACAACGTGTCCTGCGCACACCAAGCCGTCATCTGCGTCCCGCCGACGTTGAAGCTGTGCGGGTGTTCCTTCAAAGACAGTCCCAAGGCGCCGACGATGTTGTCGTCATCATCACGTTCCGCCACCGTTTGCAGAAATTGTTCCGATGCGTCTAGATCGATTCCGAGTTCGGCGACGATCTCGTCCACTTGGCTCGTCGTCACCGGACGGCCTTTTGCCAATACCCGCAAAACCCGAACAAGGAGATGCAGGTTGTCGGTTCCGTAGTCCATCAGGCCGCCGTTCCGGTTCAGGACCTGCACCATTTCATCGGCGCGTTGATTGCTCATCCTTCAACCGCTCCACGGCGATACCGTCGCCGACGAAAATATCCGTAAACGAGAATGGCGAATATGACCGCCAGGCCCGTGGCCGCCAAGGGATCGAAGCCGCTGAACCAAGCAAACACCCAGGCCACCGCAGAAACTAGGACGGCTGGTCCCAAAACACATAAGGCACATATCGGCGCGACCACAGCGGCGGTGACAAGCATGGCGATAGGTTTGTCGTCCATGGCAAACTTCTACTTAATGACTCGGGACGGGAAGCCGACGTTAGTAGTAGCTATCGTCAAGGCCGCAACATTGGTCTTGCTGTCATCGAAGGCCACCACCGCCGTTTTCTTTTTGAAAGAAACGGTGACTTTGCCGACCCCGGGAACCCGGGCGAGCGTCTGCTTTACGATGTATGGGCAGGACACGCAGGTCATCCCGTCCACGGCCAAAGTGACGGACCGTAGAGCGGCCAGGGCATGGCCGTTGATCAAGATTGCGACGGCGACGGCGGCAGCGCCCAAGGATTTCTTCATCTCTGTTGGCCTCCTTGCAAACTCATACATCCAAAATAAGAGGGGCGGCATACGGAAACGCCATTGCCGCTAAGATCAAAACAGTGGAACTCCAAAGCGTGATTTTGAACCATGGTCCTGATAAGGAGCGGGGGCAAACTGAACCCTCGGGAAGATTAACTTTCGGTCTCCGGTAAACCATCCAGAACCCGGTCCCAAGAAAGCCAAGGGTGAGAACCACGAAAATCAGCTGGTACGGAGCAAGGGCGGTAAGATTCCCTATCCAGGCTCCGCCCGCGCCGAAACTAAACAGAACCAACGGTGCAATGCAGCAGGACGACGACGCAAGCGCACCGAACAAGCCACCCGCCGCGACAAAACCCTCACCAATGGATCGGTCCGCCTGTTCTTCGGGCTGCCCTGGCACACTAGACGTAACATCGCCCGCAGAGGTTCGACCCATATCCTCGTTCATCATCAATCGTTTCCCAATTTTCCAGGTCTTGGGAGTAGTATGAGACCTGTAGTTAGTACAGGTTCAAGGGGCAATTTTTCATGGCCGAAAAAACATATTCGCATATACCTACAATGACCATCGGACCGCTCTCGGAAAAGACAGGGTGCCATATTGAAACAATTCGTTATTACGAGCGCATCGGCATAATGCCGTCTCCGCCTCGTACAGAGGGTGGACACCGTGTTTACCGAGAAGAACACCTAAAGCGGCTCACCTTCATTCGTCGGAGCCGGGAACTGGGGTTTACATTGGAGGAAATCCGCAATTTGCTTTTGTTGGTAGACGGGGACGATTTCACCTGCGACGAAGTGAAAACGATGACCCTGGAACACGCCGACGACGTGCACCGGAAGATCGCTGATCTCAAGAAATTGGAGCGGGTATTGAAGGATATGGTTTCACAATGTGATCGTGGTGACGTGCCCGATTGCCCTGTAATAGACGCCCTGTTTCAGACGAAGGCATACCCTTCGATAGCTACCTCTCCCTAATGTCAGCTATTAACGGACATTCCAGCACCCCCTAAATTACTTCCGCTTTACCCCCGAAAGCGGACATTCGGAGGGTAGTCACGGAATGTCTGCTTATGACCCGAAGCGGACATTCAGTGAACTTCGCGAGTGAATAAACCTGTAGCGGCCTAATCCGGTCAGCCGGTCAAAATACGGATGTTTCGAGTGTCCAAAACCAAGGCGACATCGTCGCCGGGGCTAAAGGCCTGGCGCCCGGCGCTGTGGGAATCGTCAACGGTGAGGGTGTGCCCGCCGACGGCGACGTTGTAGCGGATCAGGCTGCCCAGGAATTCGCGGTGTTCGACCCGGCCCAACAGCAGGGCGGTATCGGGGCCCGCGTCCCCGGGTAGCGATTGGATGGTCAGGTCTTGCGGCCTGAACATGACGGTGCGGTCTTTATCCGACTGGAACAGATGCGTGCCGTCCGCCGTTTCCAGTGGTCCGTCCAGCAGGTTGGCGGTGCCGAGGAAATCGGCGACGAAGCGATTGACGGGTTCGTCGTAGAGCTGCATGGGCGAGCCCACCTGTTGGATGATTCCTTGGTCCAGCACCGCGATACGGTCCGATGTGGTATTGGCTTCTTCCTGGTCGTGGGTGACGAAAATGGTAGTCAGTTTCAGTTTTCGTTGCAGATCCAAAATATCGCGGCGCATTTGAATACGAAGGTTGGCGTCCAGGTTCGACAGCGGTTCGTCCAACAGCAATATCCGGGGTTCGACGACGATGGTGCGGGCCAGCGCGACGCGTTGCTGTTGGCCGCCGGAAAGTTGCGACGGGCGGCGTTCGGCCAGGTCCAGCAAGCCGACCAGGATGAGCGCTTCATCGACCCGCGCTTTGATCTCCTTAGCCATGATTTTGCGTTCCTCGAGCCCAAAGGCGACGTTCTTGCGCACCGTCATGTGCGGCCACAGCGCGTAGCTTTGGAACACCATGCCGACGTTGCGGGTCCACGGCGGCTCACCGGTGACGTCATCGGCGCCGATCAGGATGCGCCCGCCCGGCATCGGCCCGAAGCCCGCGATTGCGCGCAGCAACGTCGATTTGCCGGAGCCCGACGGGCCCAGGAAGGTAAAGAATTCCCCCGGCTCAATGGTCAGGTCGACACCCCTCAGCACTTCAGTGTCGCCGAAGGAAAGGCTGAGGTTTTCGATGCTGACGCCGACGGCTTCGGGTCTGATCTCACTCATATCACTGCTCCTGCTCCAGCGCCTTCAGCGACGACGAAGCCACCGCTACGTTGCTTCTCGATGCGTTCGATAACGCGGTGGGATAGGTAGGTGGCGATGCCGACGATGAGAACGGCGATGATGCCCAGCGCCGCCCCCGGCCCGCGCCCCGCCGCCGATTGCATGAATTCATAGATCCCAAAGGCCAGCGGCGCGTCCGATTCGGCGCTGACCAGCATGAT
>PTLL01000082.1 GCA_002938315.1 Alphaproteobacteria bacterium MarineAlpha3_Bin2
GTACGTACAAAAAACCGTTTTTAAGCAGAGAGAACCACAGGGAGATTCCACGATGACGTTCCGTAAGATTTCACTGATGTTTTTGGGGGCGGCTTTAGTCCTTGGACTAGGGGCCGGCAGCGTCAAAGCTGAATATCCCGAAAAACCCATCACCCTCATCCTGCCGTTAGGGGCGGGTGGATCGCACGACCGCAACGCCCGCGTCTTCACCAGCGTCATTCCTTCATATCTTGGCAACGCCATGATTGTGAAGCTGATGCCGGGCGCTTCGGGTCAGGTCGGCACCGCCGCCGCGGCCAAGGCGAAACCGGATGGCTACACACTGCTGTTCACCCACAACTACTACGACCAGCTTCAGCAGCATGTGAAGAAACTGCCCTACAATACCACCAAGGATTTTGTCACCGTCGCGCAGCTGAATTCCGGTAACTTCTCGGTGATCGTCAAATCCTCCAGCAAGTTCAAAAAATGGAGTGACTTGGTCGACTTCGCCAAGGCCAATCCCGGCAAGTTGAAATTCGCCCACAGCGGCAACTGGGGCGCCACCCATACCCCCGCGATGCAGTTGTTCAAAGAGTCGGGCATCGCCGGCAAGATCACCATGGTGCCCTATAAGGGCGGCGGACCGTCCATGCGCGGATTCCTCGCCGACGAGGCTGACTTCACCATGCAGTTCAAGTCGACCATCCTGGGCCAGAAGCAAAACGTGCGTGTGCTGATCAGTGCCGGCTCCAAGACTTCGTTCCCCGGCGCGCCGACTTTCAAGGACCTGGGCTACAACGAGGGCCTGGGGCTGATGCGCCGTATCATCATGGCACCCCGGGGTATTCCGGCGGACCGTTTGGCGAAGTTGCGCAAGGCCGTTAAGGACATTCAGGGCTTTAAGACCTATACGCGCTTGATCAAGGCGATCGGTGAAATTACCGATCACATCGACGGCCCCGAATACGAAAAAATGCGCCCCAAGCAGAGCATGGCGTATAAAGAGCTGGTGAAGAGCCTAGCCGCAAAATAAGTATCAAACTCTCCGACTTATAAGGGCATCCCCTGTATTGGGGATGCTCTTTTTTATTTGTGACGGCCCTATCTTTTCTTTGACGTTATTCGTCCAACTCAGTCGTCCACTGGGGGCCACAGCCGCTTGCCGACGCTGGGGGACCCCGGCGCGTGGATGGTGTAGGTGATGATCTTGTTGGTCCACACGGTATCGTCCAGGGCCAGGGATTCATGGTTCTGGAAATGCTGCTGACGGGCCTCCAGGGACGTAAATTCGTACATCACGGAATGCTTCGCCCAGCTGGCGATGGAAACCAATTTACGGGTCGCGATGCAGCCGGGCATGCGTGACATATGGGGAAGCCGGTATTGGGCATACCATGCCGCCAGATCGAACTCATCCTCGACGGATTTGGTCCGAAAACTGCCCATCTGGATGGCCGGGCCGGGGGTTGAGCCGGCGGGCCGGGCATCAAATTCGGGGCCGGTGACGAATTCTTCGGTGGTGAAAATGCAGGTCCGTGTTCCAACACGGCGGGCGAGCATGCTTTTCGCCGGCTCACCCAGGCTTTTTTCCCATTCGTCGATGCGGGGATCGAAAAAAACATGCGGCGATGTGGCGCCTACCAGCATCAGGAATTGCGTGCCGGTCCCGACCCCTTCAACCTCGGCATGGACCAGGCGATCATGGATGGCCTGCATCTTGGTTCCGCCGCCGGTAATCTGATAATGGGCGGCCCAGGCGATGCCCGCCTTGCTCTGTATTTCCGGCAGGTAGTCTCCGTGCAGCCAATCGAGGAAGGCGTCCCGCCCGGGGCTATTGGCGTCGTCCGCTAAATCATACCAAGTCGCCCAGATGCCGTTATCCATTATCCACCTCCATCGATTGCTCCCTGTCGGGCAAAAACCGTAGAGGGCCTACGGCTCCAACAAAAATTCATAATTTTCTTAGCTCCATGTTTATTTCGAATATGACCCTGCCGCAGTATGACTGTATGGTATCTCCAACGCTAATCGTTACCGTGGTCGGCGCCGAGATCGGATTGTTGACGCCACCGCTGGGGCTATCGTGTTTCGCCATCAAAACCACCCTCGATGATCCTACGATTACGCTCACCGATATCTTTTCCGGCGCATTTCCGTTCGCGGTCGTCATGTTGTTGGTGTTGATCGTGGTGATCGCCTATCCGGTTCTCAGCCTGGCGCTGATTTAAGCGGAACCGTTCCGCCAACCGGTAACCGTCTAATGCCGTAAGATAACTTTCATAGTATCGATGGTGCGGGATTCTAGGGTTTCCAGCGCCTCGCTCAAATCGTCAAGCGGCATTTCGTGGCTGATCAAGGGCAGCAGTTGGACCGCGCCACTTTTGACCAAGTCAATGCTGGGCTGAAAATCGTCGCTTTTGGCGGCGCGGGCATTGATGATCAGCAGCTCTTTGTAATAGAGCTGATAGAAGGGAAGCGCCCCTTCCTTTTCCGTATAGGTGCCGAAATTCAGAATGCGTCCGCCGATGCGGGACAGATCGATGGCTTGGGCCAGGGTGGCAACCCGGCCCGCGGACTCGATAACCAGGTCCGCGCCCCGGCCTTCGGTTAACGCCTGGACTTGTTCTAAAAGATCGTCGCCGGGTGCCAGGGTGGTATCGGCGCCCAGGGTTTCGGCCAGTTCACGCTTCCAGGCGCTTCTGGTGACGCCGATGATGGTGCCGGCTCCGGACGCCTTGGCCAGTTGGACATGGAGTTGGCCGGTGACCCCCAGCCCGATCACCACCACCGACTCGCCGGGTTTCACGGGACCCAGTTGTTGGGCGTGATAACACGTCGTCAGCACCTGGATCAACGACGCTTCCTTGTTGCCGATCCCGTCCGCCAAAACATAGACGTTGGCTTCCGGCACTGCCAGAAAATCGGCGAAGCCACCATCCTGATCGCGGCCGATGAGGGCGCCGTTGGGGCAAATATTGATCTGTCCGGCCTGGCAATGAAAACAGGTGCCGCAATAGGTGACCGGATCGACGATGACGCGGCTGCCGATGGCGGGGCCGTCCTTCGTTGTTTCGGCGATTTCGCCGATCATTTCGTGACCCATGATGCGCGGGTAATCGACGGGAATACCGCCCGAATGGATTTCCAGATCGGTGCCGCAGATGCCCGAATGGGTCATCCGTACCAGCACCTCGCCGGCACCCCTGGTAGGCTTGTCGACTTCACCCGGCTCCAGCACGCCGGGGCCTTTTAGGATCATCGCCCGCATGGGTTTATTCCAGGACTTCCGGATTGATCGGATAGACGGGCTTGTTCCCCTGCAGGACATCGACGACGCCCCGCGCCGTCTTGGTTTGCAGTTCTTCCAGGGCTTCAATCGAATAGAATCCGGTGTGGGGGGTCAAGATGACATTGTCGCGACCCAACAACGGATGATCCGTCCCCGGGGGTTCGACCGGCATCACATCCAAGGCGGCGCCGCCGATCTCGCCCGCGTCCAGCGCCTCAGCCAGGGCATCGGTATCGACCAGCGGCCCACGCGCGGTATTCACCAGAAGGGCGTCCGGTTTCATTTTCTTAAAGGCATCGGCGCCGAACATTTTCTCGGTTTCCGGCATCATCGGCACATGGACGGAGACATAATTCGACGATTCCAACAAGGTATCCAAATCCACCAATTCCACATCCAGGGCCTTGGCCACCTCCTTATCGACATACGGATCGAAGGCGATGACCTTGAGCCCGAAGGACTGCGCCTTGGGCGCCACGGCGCGCGGGATCTGGCCCAGCCCGGCCAACCCTAATGTGCGACCGCGAAGTCGCGACAAAGGCGTCACCGCCGGCATTTCCCAGCGCCCGGCCTGGACAAGACTATTGGAGAAACTGATCTTGCGGGCCAAATTCAGTAGCATGGCCATGGCATGGTCGGACACCTCGTCGATGCAGTAATCGGGAACGTAAACGACGGCGATGCCGGCCTTGGTGGCGGCCTCGATATCGATATTGTCGACGCCGAGGCCGAAACGGCCGATGACCTTGCATTTTTTAAGGCCCTTGATCACGTCGGCGGTAATTTGGCCGTAGGTGACCATCAGCCCGTCGGCCTGGGCGGCAACCTTAAGAATGCCTTCCAACGTCGGCTCGTCGGCCAAGACCATTTCGGCATCCAGCTCCGACAACACCGCTTCGGCGGGGTTCAGGTTGGGAAACGGGGAATCGGCGACGGCGACCAGTGTCTTGCCCATGGGAAATCATCCTCTACATTTTTTGTAATTGATCATCAGGATACTAGAGCCATAAGGCTATGATAAAAAATTCTTTTTGAGCCTAATTCCATACGTATTTTTCATTGGCCTTGGGTCTACAATGTCCTTAAATGTGCATCAGGCATAAGCCAATAAACAGAACCCAATCCACGAGGAAAACGAAATGGAAAAACCCGTCGTGATCCGACCCGACGAAGCGCCCAAATTTGAACGGGGCAACGGCATCGAAACCATCTTGTTGGCCAGCAAGGATAGTTGTGGCGCGGAAAATTTCACCACCGGCATGACAACGTTCCCCGCCGGCGCGGGCGTTCCCCTACATTCTCACAATTGTGACGAACAGGTGACGGTCTTGGAAGGCACGGCGGATGTGGAAATCGAAGGCGACATCCAGCAAGTGGTGCGCCATGAAACCATCCTTATCCCGGAAGGCCTGTCGCACCGTTTTTCCAACGCCGGTGATGGGCCGATGAAGATCCTTTGGGTGTACGGCACCAATCGGGTAACCCGCACCTTCACCGAAACCGGTGAAACCGTCGAACATCTTTCCGCCGGCGACAAGGCTACGTGATCAACGCCGCCGTTATTGGCTTGGGCTGGTGGGGCCGTTACATCATCACCAGCCTGCAGGGGAAAAGCGACGCCATACGCTTCGTTCGCGGCGCCGACATTGACGCGGATGCTTCGCTGGGGTTCGCGGAGGAATATGGGGTTCGGTTTTCAACGGATTTCGCCGATGCGCTCGGCGATGATGACGTCGATGCGGTGATTTTGACGACGCCGCATTCCTTACATGAGCAACAGATCACCCAGGCCGCTGCCGCCGGAAAGCATGTGTTTTCGGAAAAACCGTTGGCGTTGACAAAAGCCGGCGCCGCCAGCGCCGTCGCTGCCTGCCAGGACGCCGGCTTGGTTCTGGGCATCGGCCATGAACGCCGGTTCGAGCCGGCGCTGTTGGAGATCAAAAACCTCATCGATAGCGGCCGCCTCGGCACCATTCAGCATGTGGAGGCCAATTTCTCTCATGACAGCCTGGCCGAGGTCAAAGCCGGGGATTGGCGGGCGGCGGCGGCCGAGTCCCCCGCTGCCGCCATGACCGGTATGGGCATTCACCTCACCGATTCCTTTATCCAGATGCTGGGGCCGATCATCGAGGTTCATGCCTTGACCACAACAGGGGTGACCGAATGTGAAAGCGGCGATTTAGTCTCCGCCCATGTGAAATTTAAAAGCGGCGCCACGGGATCATTTAGCTCGTTGCTGGCGACACCGTTCTTCATGCGTTTCCACGTCTTCGGGTCTGAGGGCTGGGCCGAGGCCCGCGATACCGTCCGCCCCGAACAGGTGGGCGTTACGCATCTTTCAACGCGCCTGAAAGGCGGCGAGGTGGAGGTTCGCGACGTTGCATCGATCGATACCGTGCGCGTCAACATTGAGGCCTTCGCCACGGCAATAGAAGGCGGGGCGGCCTATCCCATCACCATGAAAGACATGGCGCACAACATCGCCGTGTTGGAGGCGATTACCCGTTCATCGGAAACCGGAAAACCGATTAAGGTTTAAGGATCGTCGTTCCCGATGCCTGAGGAAGCCCAGCTAACTGGGGCTTTTCCCAAACAACCTGGCTACATCCACCTTCAGGTGCCCCCAAAGGATGCCCGGCAGCGCTATCACCAAATCCCAGAGCGCGTCCCAGCCGCCTTTTAGGCATACCGGGATCATGATCCAGGGCGCGGCGGTGATGATTTGCTTGCGTTCGGCGGGGTTCAAATTGGGGCGGTTTTTCAGCACGCCCTCGATCAGATGCGCAAAGGCCCAATCGCAGCGGTAAACAACGCGGCCATCGGGGTCGATGACATAGGCCATATTGGGGAACGAGCCATAGGCCTGATGCATGGAGCCGGCCAAATCATCGACCAGGGTTTCGCGGTCATCGCCGTAATCGGCCTGGGTCTGCTTGGCGAGCGCAATTTTATCTTCTATGGACTTGTGCGGATTGGTGCGCGAACCGGGATGGGCTTCGCGAACATAAACCAACAAAAAAACCACGTCCGGGTAACTGGCCTGCAGTTTCTTAAAGGGATTGATGTTTTTAACATACATCGGGCAGGTCAGGCTGCCGGTCTCAATGACCACCCATTTGCCTTTGTAGTCGGCTAGATTGACGGTCCCGCCATCAAGGTTGGTCATGGCAAAATCAAGCATCGTCGAGCCGGCTTTGGGACCGGGAAATTTTTCGAATTCGTAATTCGATGGTTTGAAGCGTTCGTAGTTGTATTCCACGGCGCCGACTCCCACAGACAATAACCCTATTTTATCAGAAAATGGTGGTTCTCGACAATAGGGGCAGGATTACAGTTGCGTACGTTTGACTAAGCTGCGTTGTGTTCCTAAAAAAGTGTAGAAACTGGTCTCTAACTTTGAGGAAACACTCATGCCTAATCTGGTTCTTGTCGTCAATGTCACCGTCAACCCCGAACATACCGAAGCCCTTAAACCCGCGATGCTGGAAAACGCCGCCAATTCGGTCAAGGAAGATGGTTGCCTGCAATTTGACGTGATCCAGAGCCAGGACGACGAAAACACGTTTCTGTTTTACGAAGTCTACATCGATGCGGATGCCCTGGCCTCACACCGTGAAACCCCGCATTTCCTAAAATATTGGAACATGATGCAGGAACTGGGCGATGGCGTTAAGCGAACGGCGCAGCTTCACGACTTGATCAGCTAGGGCAAATCCCGAGCAAATGGACTCATTTGCGACGACGAATTTGCGGATAAAAAGACCCTCTACCTATTCAACCAGTTTTCTATCGATGCCGGCGGCGACTTCAATCGCCTTACAGACGGCCGACGTGTCCAGGTGTCCGAGGCCTAAGGCCATGGCCGAGTTCATTTTCTGGCGAGACGAAACGTACAGATCGATGGGCGATTTCATTTGCGCCGCGAACTCGGTGATGATGGAACTGTCTTTTTCATAGATCGCAAACATGGTGCCGCCGCCTTCGCGGTAGTCGGACTTGGCCATCATGGCGCCCCTGATTTCGAACATTTTTGACGTGCCGGCGCTTTTGCAGAGCACCTCGTAAATCATGTCCGGATCTAACCCTGCTTTCTGGCCCAGCGCCATGCATTCGGCGGCCGCCGTCGTGTTCACATGAACCAGATAGTTGGCGAGAATTTTCATGCGGCTGCCGTTGCCGACGGGGCCGACATAGAAATTGCTGGCCGTGAAGCCTTCGAATACGGCAATGCATTCCTGATAGGCCGCTTCGTCGCCGCTGATGTGGATCGATGCCATCATTTTGGCCAACATGGCAGGTGTGGCGCTGATCGGGCTGTCCAGCATGTTTTTGCCGGCTTCGGCCAAACGGCCGTGGGCGGCAATTTTTTGATCCACCGTCAACGTGCTGCATTCGATAACGATTTGCCCCGCCCGGTCATGTTCCGAGATGCCGTCGATGACGGCGTCCAAGGCACCGGCACTTGGTAGCGACGTGATAATCACGTCCGCATTGGCGGCAACCTCGGTGACGGAGGCGGCCGCATCAAGACCGGTGTCATCCAAGGCCGCCATGCAATCGGGGTTCAGGTCGAAACCCGATACCTTAAATTGCCTTTCCAGCAATAGTCTTGCGATATTGCCCCCCATGGGGCCGAGGCCGATAACGCCGACGGTCATGGTCATGAGTTGGGTCCTCCCTTGATTTCAATTATTCGACATGGGCGAACAAATCCTCGCCCAGGATTTTTCGTTGTTCGGCCAACAGCGGCCCAACGGCAGCCTTGAAGGCGGCGCGTTCGGTATCGGTTAAATGCACGATTTCGTTTTCGGCCGGGTCTACTTTTTCCAGGATGTCGGCATCTTCGGCCTGGGCCAAATCACGTTGCGCCGCCGTCGCCACCACCATGCCCTCGGTAACGGCATCGCGGACGGCTTGCGGCCAGGATTCAAACTGGGCGTTGTTGGCCAGCACCAGGACCATGCCGTAGAAATGTCCCGACAGCGTGATATGACGATGGTAGTGGTTGGTGCCGAAATTAAAGGTGTTGGTGAGTGGGTTTTCCTGCGCATCGATACGCCCCGATTTCGCCGCCTCGACCAGGTCGGCGACGTCAACGAAGGTGGGCTCGAACCTCAACAGGCGGAAGGTCTGTTGATGCAGCTCGCTGGACATGGTGCGAATGGAAAGCCCGGCGCAATCATCGGGGCCATGGATGGCGCGCACTCCGTTGGTGAAATGCCGAAACCCATTGTCCCAGAAACCCAGCACCCGCATCCCGGTGTTTACACGGAATTTGGCCTTTAGCAAATCACCCAAGGCGCCATCCAGCGCGGCATAGACCTTGGCCCGGTCCTCGATCACGAAAGGCAGGTCGAAGATGCCCAGTTCCGGCACTTTGTCAGCCAAATAACTGGATGCGAAATAGCACATGGAAAGGTCACCGGCATCGACCATGGCCGGCAAGTCAAAAGCCTTAATGCCCCGGGTCGCCACCATGTTGCCGTCCATCTCGAAATTGACGGCGCCTGAGAGACGGTCGCTCAATTCCCGGCCCAGAACCTCGGCTGCCTGATTGTGTACGGATGCGGGCGGCTGATAGCCGCCTAGGGTGATAGTTGAGGGATTCAATATTTGGCCCTTCGGTAACGTGGTTAGAACAGCAAGTTTGGCAGGTAGGTGGCGATTTCCGGGAAATTGATGATCAAAACCATGCCGAAAAGCATGATGATCCAATAGGGTGTCGAGCTTTTGAAAATCGTCATCACACTCATATCCGGATCGAACTCATGGATGGACGACTTCACCGTATACACCAGCAGGCCGAACGGCGGCGTCAGCAATCCGGCCTCGATGGCGATGATGCCGATGATGGCGAAAGCGATGGGGTCGTAACCGATTTTGATGGCGATGGGCGCGAAGATGGCGGCCGTCAGCAGCATGATGGAAATGGAATCGATAATCATGCCGAGCGCGAACCAGATCAAAACCATGACCGAAATAATCATCCAGGGCTCCATGCCCGAGCCCAGGAATACGCCTTCGATGGCGTTGGCCAGGCCGGTCATGGCCAGCGTCCTGGAATACAACGACGCCGTCACCAGCAGCAACAGGATCGGCGCCGACGTGCGGCCCACCGACAGAATGGAGTCGATAATGTCCTTAAAGCGCATGCCCTTGATAATGCCCAGCGCCAAGCCGATGAGGGCGCCGGCGCCGGCGCCTTCCGTCGGCGTGAAAACACCGAACCAGATACCGCCCAGGACGGCGACAATGACAAGGGTGATCCCGGCGAGGCTGATCAGGAATTGGGTGGTCGAGACGTCTTCCTCTTCCGCCGCCACGTCGGCGCCGACGCCATTGGACGCCTCGCCCCCCTCCGTACCGATGCCG
>PTLL01000083.1 GCA_002938315.1 Alphaproteobacteria bacterium MarineAlpha3_Bin2
TCTTGGCGGCAGTCTTTTTCTTGACCGGTGCTTTCTTCTTGGCGGCTTTCTTCTTCGCCGGGGCCTTCTTCTTAGCAGTACGTTTCTTAGCTGTCTTCGCCATGCCTACCACCTTTTGGTTTTGAGGTTTTGAGTATGGACATGACCGCCCTTTTTAATAGCGGCGACGCATTTGCCGATATCATGTCCGTATTTAATAATAGTGTTGCCGGTCTTGACCGCCGACAGCGCAATTTTATGGCCTATGGGAATGGCGTGGAGACATTTCATCTTGATGGTTTTGTTGCCTTGCATAACCCAACCGGTCAGCATTTGCCCTTTCTTGACTCCTTCGACGACGACGACGCCGACGGAATCATTCTTTTCATGAACAAGGAAATGTGGAGCTGCCAAACTGTCCTCCCATATGGTGACGTAAATTATTTTTAATTATAGACCTTTCAGGAATGTACCCCAAGCCGGAACCGCCAAGCAACATAAGCCGGAAGAAAAACGCCCCAAAGAAAAACTTTTTTTCGACTTCACACAGCCGTATTTCATCAATATTGCCAGAAACCACCAGTTGAAATTTAATTTTTCAAACTCAACAGATCCACGAATGCAAAAATTTGACACCCATCCAAATAAAAAATTAAATGGGAGAAACCATTTTTAGAATCCATGGGGGATGGTCATGCGTCTTGTTACCTTTGCCGATAATACGGGTGAAAGAATCGGTGTCTTCATTCCAGAAATCGAAAAGGTTATTGATCTGGTTGCCGCGGACCCGAGTCTACCCAGGGATATGAATGCGTTTATTGATCTCAGATCGGAGGGGTTGGAAAAAGCCGCCACCGCGTGCCAAACCGCATCGGAAAATGCCCAAATAGACGCCGAGGCGATTACCCTATTAGCCCCCATCCCCTTTCCGCGGCGCAATGTGTTCTGTGTCGGCAGGAACTACCATGAACATGCCAAGGAATTTCACGACAGCGGCTTCGACGCCACTGCTGACGCCACGCCAACGCCTGAGCACCCGATTATTTTTACCAAAGCCACCACCAGCGTGATTGGCCCCAACGTGCCCATACTATCTGATCTAGACCCCACCCATACTGTGGATTACGAGGGGGAATTAGGCGTCGTTATTGGAAAGAAAGGACGCAGCATTACCAAGGCCGAGGCCTTCGATTATGTTTATGGGTATACCATTATCAACGATGTCACCGCCCGCACCCTACAACACCAACACAAACAATGGTTCATCGGCAAAAGTCTCGATAGCTTTTGCCCCATGGGCCCCGTTCTGTTAACCGCCAAAGAAGCGGGAAACGTCGACGACTTTCACCTGACAACCGTTGTCAACGGCGAGATCCGCCAGGATGCCAGTGTGGCTGACCTTATTTTTGATATTCCGACCATCATCGAAGCGCTTTCCGTCGGCATGACCATGTTGCCGGGGGATATTATCGCCACCGGCACCCCTGTTGGGGTCGGTATTGGCTTTGATCCGCCGGTCTTTCTCATACCCGGCGATGTTGTCGCCGTGACCATAGAACCGATCGGCACCCTGGAAAACAGAGTCGAATAAGGAAAACCAATGATTTCTACAGGTTGCCATCGGGTTGGGGCGCAGGTCGTTCGAATACGTGAAGTTACACGTGTGTGTTGCCTTCGGGAACTGACAGGAGATAATCTTTCATAAGTTGCATAGGACACGTGGCGGATATGGTCAAAGGAGATACCAACCCGATCTGGAAAAGGCGCCTTCATCAGAAACCGCGCTCAAAAAAAGCGCGCCCGTGCTGAAGCTGTTGAAAGGGTTCGAGCAATCCCAGTGGTGGGACCCGGAGGACATTAAAGCCAAACAGTTCCATCACATGTCCCTAAGCGGACATCGCCAATAGGGCCGAACATCGTCCACCACCCCTTGACATTCCCATTTCGTGTTCCATATATGTTCTACTATAGTCTGCGCTCTTTGACACCGTGAATTTTGACTGGTGGGTGTCTGATGATATGGATGTAAACCGGTGGCGACCCCTTTTCCGCCTGCCATGATATGGCCGATGGTCGCGTTCTTATGCGTACCGTGGGCGGCGATTTTTGAAATGACGACAAATGACAACATTTCAGCCCTTATTTTGGGATAAGAACATGATAAATCAATAGGTTGTTGTGTTTTGGGGGTCAAAAATGACGACTTTATGACGACATCCCGACGACATTCAGACGATTATACGACGACAATCCGACGACTGTCGAAAGACTGGCGCATAGAGTCAAAAACGGACCTTCTCTCTTGACTACAGACTTGCAATTTATAATCTACGGGTTCTGACTAAACTGAAAAGAAAGCCCTGAGTCTGGGGCAATAGGGGAGGAAGAAATGGCAGAGTCTGAAAGCACTTGTGATAATGGGGTAAACGTTGAAGCATTACTCGGCGCCCGCGAAGCCTTAACCGATGCGCCGGATGCCGCCCAGTTTCAATGGCGCGCGACCTGCGAATGGAAGAACGGCACCCATAGCAATTCAACCGTTGAGGGTTATTTCGGCCTCGGCGAAGAGCATAAACACAAGACCACGTTCACCTTCGATGCCGATCACCCGGAAGTTTTTGCGTCCGAAGATCTTGGCGCCACGCCCGTCGAATACATGTTGGTCGGCCTGGCCAGTTGTTTAACGGCCGGCATCGCGGCGGTTGCCCAGCATCGCGAAATTCAGCTGAACTCGGTCATTGCGACCCTCGATGCCGGCATGAATATCCAAGGCATCCTGGGAATCGACAGCGACGTCCGCAACGGTTTCGACGGCATCAAGGTCACCTATAAAATCGACGCCGACGCCAGCGAGGACGACATCAAGGCCTTGGTCGCGCAATCGCAGAAACGGTCCGCCGTTTACGACATCATTACCAACCCGACCAACGTCACCGTCGAAGTGAACTGATCACACAATCTGCACACTAAATAATCGTTGCCAGTGGCTACGATAACCACCGTCGTGATCGGCGCCGGCCACGCCGGGCTGGCGATGAGCAAATGCCTCACCGATCGCTCGATTGACCATGTCGTGCTCGAGCGCGGTGAGGTGGCCAACTCGTGGCGGACCGAACGTTGGGATTCACTCCGGCTGCTGACGCCCAACTGGCAGAGCCGGCTGCCGGGGTATGGCTATGAGGGCGACGACCCCGATGGTTACAGGACGATGCCCGAGACCATCGCCTTTATCGACCGCTACGCCAGCGTGATATCAGCGCCGGTGCAGACCAACACCATCGTGACCTCGGTGTGTGGCAATGATACCGGATACGCGGTGGCAACGGATCAGGGCGATTGGCAATGCCGCACCGTCGTGTTGGCGACGGGGGCATGTAATATCCCCAACGTCCCGGCGGTGGCCGACGCGGTGCCATCCCAGATTGCCAACCTGACGGCGGCGCAATACCGCAACCCCGATCAACTCGATGACGGCGGCGTGCTGGTGGTTGGCGCCTCGGCAACCGGCACCCAGCTTGCCGAAGAAATTCACCGTTCCGGCCGCCCGGTGACCTTGGCGGCGGGCGAGCATATCCGCGTTCCCCGCGTGTACCGGGGCCGGGATATCCTATGGTGGATGGATATCACCGGCGTGCACGATGAACGGTACGACGAAATCGAAGACATCAACCGGGCGCGCAAAATCCCCTCTTTTCAACTGGTCGGCACCCCTCAACGGGCAACGTTGGATATCAATGCGCTCACCGATATAGGGGTAAATCTGATCGGAAAATTTGCCGGCATTCAGGACGGCAAAGCCCAGTTTTCCGGATCACTCCGCAATCTCTGTGCAATGTCCGACCTCAAGATGAACAGGTTGCTCAATACCTTCGATGAGTGGGCGACGGAGAACGGCCTAGATGATGAGGTGGAGGCCCCGCACCGGTTGCCGGACACCACGGTCGAGGACTCACCGCCGCTCGGCATGAATTTAACCGACGGCAGGATCAGCACGATCCTCTGGGCGACCGGATACCGCCCCGATTATTCGTGGCTCGACGTGCCGGTCTTTGATCGCAAGGGCCAGATTCGCCATGACGGCGGCATCGTCGATCAGCCCGGCCTGTATCTCATGGGAATGCAGTTCCTCCGCCGCCGTAAGTCCGCCCTCATCGACGGCGCCGGCGACGATGCCCGCGATCTCAGCGACCATCTGGTGTCCTACCTCGCCGGCTAAGTCTGGTTAAATGGGGGCCTAGTGCTTCGTGATCCCCCGAAGCGCGTCTTTACCCCAGAGCTCATTGAGGCGCGCGTCGCGACGGCAGCTATAGCGGTAGAATTTGTACCGAATGGGATTCACCTTGTAATAATTCTGATGATAATCCTCGGCCGCGTAGAACGGCCCGGCGGCGACGATGGGGGTGACGATGGGCTCTTTTAGGACCCCCGAGGCTTGCAGTTGGCGCTTGGAGTTTTCCGCCGACCGCTTCTGTTCCGGGGAGTTGGCAAAAATGGCAGTCTGGTAGCTCTCCCCCCGGTCGCAGAACTGACCGCCGCCATCGGTCGGATCGACGCTGCGCCATAAGACATCGAGCAGCATCGCGTAGGTGACCTTTTTCGGATCATAGAAGATCTGTACCGCCTCAATATGCCCCGAGCCGCCGGCGGAGACCTGTTTATACGTGGGATCTTTCAACGCGCCGCCGGTATAGCCGGAAATCGTGCGGACGACGCCGGGAACATTGTCAAAGTCGGATTCAACGCACCAGAAACAGCCGCCGGCGAACGTCGCAATCCGAAGATCATTTTCGGCGGCACGGGATATGGAAGATGTGCCTACGATGAGAACAGCAACCAACAAGGCCGTAGCAAAGACGGGGTATGACTTATTGAAAGGCATTCGCTCAAACTCCGAAAAAAATTAGCGACGGTGTAATCGACGCCTTGAGGGCCGTTTCGAGGCAACACACAGTCAAAAGTTTCTCTAATTCATATGGGATGTTGAAACCATCATTTTGAGATGATCTCTCGAAAAGTTGAGGTCCGGTTTGGGTCGATACCCGCCGTTAATCAACGGCCTTCAGATCTGCGGTAAATCGCCGGGAATAGGTATTAACCAACAACCGCCCGGCTACCACGCGAAAACGAATTGGCAAATTCGTGGTTGACGTTCCGATGTCCGGCCTCGTCGTCGCGGATTACCTTCACCACGTCCCGGAGCCGCGCATCGGGCGCCAGGTCCCAGTATTCAATGGCAATCCGGGGCGCCGGGACGTTTTCGTGCAATCCGGAATCAATCTCTTTCAGGTACTCGGTATAACTGACGATCGCCTCTTCCTCGAAGTAACCGACGATCCGGTGCGCCGTCTTGGGCGTTATCAGGTAGAGGACGAAGAAAAAATTGTAGAACATCCCTTGGGTAAAAAGGACCAATATCCGTTCCAGCCCACTGGGTTTGGCGATATGGATGAAAGTCATCAGGTGCATGCGTTCGTTCTCGGCCTCGTCGAGCAGTATGCGTATCCAGCCTTGATCGTCCTCCATGCGCCTCAACGCCCTTAAATGTTGCAATGCGCCGGCGACCATTCCAGGAACGGCGGCGACGGTTTCCAGAACGATCGCCCGGTGACCATATCGCTTCGCAAAGAAAATGTCCGCAAAAAATCGCAGAAACTTCACGAATATAAGCGCAAATCTGTCCGAAAGGTTTTCGGGAATATGGTGTCGGGAAAGATCGACAGCACCTTCCGTTGGCATCGACATGAGCAAGCCCCCCTAATTGATTCCAACCATCATTCTAGCCACCGAAAATAGCACAAGGGAGAAATTACGGCGAGTCCCGCTATCGGGACAAAGCCTTATGGTTGGCCCTGTTTGACCATGGAAAACAGGGCATGGCCGCCAACCGCGGATAAAACCACGGCCCCGCCGATAAGCGACAAGTCGTTTGGCACTTCATTGATGAACATCCAAACCCAAATGGGGCCTAGGATAAATTCTATCAAGGTCAATAAGGTCAACTCAGCGTTAGAAAGCCGGCGCGAAGCGATCACGAAAAAGACATGTCCCATGCAAGAAATGATGCCGCCTAAGGTCAGGCAGATTACCAAGTCGCGCCGGGAGACTTGATAGCCACCCTCCATGAAGTAAAAGGCCAACACGGCAGAAAGCAGACCCCCAATAGCCGTCGCGGGCAGCATGTTTACGGCACGTCCCTTGCGCAGGATAACGACGAAAAAAGCAATACAAACCGCTGCAAACAACGCCATGGCATTGCCAAATACGGTGCCCGTGGCGATCCCATCACCAACCATCAAGGCGATCCCTACACAAGCCGCGGCGATGGCAACGGCGGTAATGGCACTGACCCGTTCACCGAGCAACACCCAGGCCAATACCGCTGTAAAAAATGGAACGGCGCTCATGGTGAAGACAGCATTGGCAACTGTCGTGTTGGTAATGGCGAGCACATAGCCGATCATCGCACCGCCGAAGAACATACTGCCAAGGACACCCAGCCAACCGATGCTTCGAATGGTGTTGAGGGTTGCGCCACGATGCTGAATAAACAGGACTACAAACACTCCCACGGCAAGGGATACGCCGCGCCAGAACACGACCTGCCATTCGGTCGCCGCTTCCAGACTGCGAATCAGAATGCCGCTGGTGCTAATGACGGCTGCGCTGAGGATGACCAACGCCACTGCCTGCTTGTGGCGACGACCATTCAGCGACGGCGAGCCATCGTCGAGGGGGCCATCCATATGATTCGGATCTGCCATTAGCTGTTTAATCGTGCGCTAGAGTTGCGAGTGGCCGCTTTTCAGACGTGAGGACGGTATCTACCTGAACAATCTGACGGATTGACTGGGCCAGATGCTCGGCTTGGCTACCATTGAGCCCGCCCATTTGTATGTCGATAATGAGTTTGTCGCCGTCAAGACCGTCGATCGTTGAATACCATTTATCTGGGACAAAACCGAGTTGGGCGAACACCGCCATGACTCGCGGCATCACCGAAGGATCAACGGCCGCGGAAACGGAGAAACAGGAAACGATTTGATAATTGCTGACGGGGGAAGCCCCCAAAAAGGCGGTCATGAGACACACCATCCATTTTTGATACTACGGGGAAAAGACGCGAAAAGCCGGACACTCTAAAGAGTGACCGGGCCTGTAATTCGCCGATTACCGAGCGCAAAATGGATTGTATGTGTCGACATACCCGGGATCATAGAACAGAAAATTCGAACGTCAAGACGCTGGCCTACTTGCGTTGCGCCTGACCAGCCGCAGGGAAACGACCGGCATAGGTCTCAATGTCGTCAATCGACAAGTCCTTCACCGCGTTCCATTGTTTCTTGTTGTATTCCGGCGTTTCCAACTCGGTCCAAAATGAATCGTTGAGCCGGTTGATCATGTTGAACATAGCGCATGCCATCGACACTTCGACGATCTCAACATCCGTACATTGGCGCTTCAATTCTTCCCAGACCGCCTTATCGCGCTGTGCCGTGTTGCGGGTCATCGACTCGGCCCAGGCAATCACCGCTTTTTCCTTGTCGTTAAACAGGTCGCTGGTCTTGTATGCGTCCCCGTCCAGCGCCTCGCATTCTTTGACGCCGATGCCGAGCCCCTGGCCGAAAATCGAGGTATGCGCCGTGCAGTAGGTGCAGGCGTTGGTCATGGAGGTCTTGATGTTGGCCAAGTTGCGAAGGCGCGCGTCGGTGGTTGCGCCGAGACCGGGCTGACGCACCGTGGCGACCAGGCCGAGAAACCAGCGGGCGATATAGGGGCTGTGATTCGACAGAATGCGGACCAGATTGGAGGTGCGGCCCAGGAACTGATCGGACGCCGAGAAGACCTCCTTGGCTACATCCGTTGCGTCCTCGTGCGAAAGTCCTTTTAAGCGTTGAGACATAAGTTTTCCCTTTAGCGAACAGAAGTTCTTGTCAAATTGTTGGCATCGGTGGGAGGCGGTTTTTTTTCTGCGGCCGACTGAAAACGGTTGAATTGGTGGGGAAATACCATCGTCTCAACCAACCATGACCCCCACTGAAAATTTGCTACCGGCCCCAGCTTAGCACTACCGGATCAAGTGTCCAGGCCAACTCAAGCAGTTGCGCGCGCGTGTCCAGGTGCAACGGCGGCAAAGGGTGTCGCACATGATCCGAATGAATGACCCCGCCTTCCATCATCGCCGTTTTGCAGGCGCGCAGGCCGCATTGGCGGTTCTCAAAGTTGATGAGCGGCAGGATACGAGCGTATTGTTCGGCCGCTTCTTCCAGTTTGCCTTCGCGGTGGTGTTCCACCACAGGCTTGATCAGGTCGGGAACAAGGGCGCTCGACATGGTGCCCGTAGCGCCGGCATTGAGGTCCGCCATCAAGGTGATGGCTTCCTCGCCGTCGAAGGGACCCTCGATGGCGTCGCCGCCGGCTTTGACAAGCGCGCGCAGCTTGTCCGCCGTCATCGGGGTTTCGATTTTGAAATAGCGAACCTGTTCGATTTCCGTCGCTAGCTTGACAAGGAAGGAAATGGATAGATCGACGCCGCTCAAGGGCGCGTCCTGCACCATGATGGGAATGCCGGCGGCGTCGCTAATCCGCGCGAATTGCTCGTAGGTACCCTGTTCGCTCCCTTTGAGCGTCGCGCCGTGATAGGGCGGCATGAGCATAATCATCGCCGCGCCAAGTTCGCTGGCACCCTGCGCGCGCTGGACGGCGATGTCCGTACAGAAGTGGGAGCAGGTGACGATCACCGGCACCCGCCCCGCCACATGCTCCAGACACAGCCGGGCCAGGGTTTCCCGTTCAACGTCGGCGAGCAGGAACTGTTCCGAATAGTTGGCGACGATACAAATGCCGTCGACGCCCTGGTCGATCATGCAATCGAGGACGCGCTTCTGCCCTTCCAAATCCAATTCGCCGGTTTCAGTGAAGGGGGTTGGAGCGACGGGAAAAACGCCTCGGTATGCCTCAGTCATGTTGCCTCCCAAATGGACGTGAATGCCTTGAGCGTCAGGCAATCATTCCAAGATGTTGAAGTCGTCGAGGTGGCGGTCGGACAAGGAAATCCCGAGGCCCGGTGTCGTGTCCGAAAGGTCGATATGACCGTCCGCCGGTTCCGGATCGCCATCGAAGATATAGTAGAACAGCTCATTGCCGACCTCCACGTCGTGCACGGGGAAGAACTCGGAGATCGGGCAGTTCAGGTTGGCCATGGTCAAGTGGTAGTTGTGCATCTGACCGGCGTGCGGAACGACGGGGATCTGATACGCCTCGGCCAGGGCGTTGATTTTCTGGGCCGCCGTGATGCCGCCGACCCGGTTGGTGTCGTACTGGATATAGCTGATTGCCCCGGCATCCAGGAGCTGTTTGAAGCCCATCAGGTTGAACTCGTGTTCGCCGCCGGAAATGGGAATAATGCCCATTCGGTTGAGTTCCGCGTAACCCGCAATATCATCGGCGATGACC
>PTLL01000084.1 GCA_002938315.1 Alphaproteobacteria bacterium MarineAlpha3_Bin2
TAACAAGTTCGCTTTTTGGACGTGGTCCGCGGTATGAACGAAGCTTCCAACACAACGCTGGTTAGCGGCGTGCGGCGGCTGATTGCATTTTCGACCTCGGTGATCGTGCCCAAGGCCATTCTCGATGGGCTGGAAATCCCGGCCTACAACTTCCATCCCGGTCCGCCCACTTATCCCGGCTCCCACGCCGCCAGTTTTGCCCTTTATGACGGCGTCGAACATTTTGGCGCGACGGCGCACGTCATGGAGGAAAAGGTCGATTGCGGCCCCATCGTCGCCGCCGAGTGGTTCGTTGTACCGGAAAAAGCCCGTTTTCTGGATCTGGAAATCAAGACCTATGAGCTGTTGTTGAAGATATTCGCCGATCTGGTGCCGCATCTGGCGACATCGGACAAGCCGCTGCCGGCAATCGACGCCCAGTGGTCGGGAACCAAACACACCAACGCCGAATTCGAGGCCGTGAAAGAGCTCAAGCCCGACATGGACGAGGCCGAAATCAACCTCCGATTCAGGGCCTTCGGGTAAAGTAAATTCCGAGCGGATGGAACCATCCGCGACGACGATTTTGCGTAAAAAAAACTCTGAGCTTAGCCGCGTTTCCAGGTGGTACCGTCGGCGCCGTCTTCCAGCAATATCCCTTGTTCCGCCAACTCGTCGCGGATTTTGTCGGAACGGGTGAAGTCCTTTTGTTCGCGGGCCTGGTTGCGATCGGCGATCAAGGCGTCGATGGCCGCGTCATCGAGGCTGCCCTCGGCGGCGGAACCTTTAAACCAGTCTTCCGGATCTTGTTGGAGCAGGCCGAGGAGTTTCCCGGCGATGAGAAGGCAGTTTGATGCCTCGGCTTTTTCTTCGCCTTCTGCCTTGTTGATGTCGCCGGCCAATTCATGCAGGTGCGACAATGCTAGGGGTGTGTTCAGGTCATCGGAAAGTGCCGCGATCACCGCAGGGGTTTCCATCTTGGAATCGGGATGTCCTTCCCAGCCCCTGAGCGCCCCGTAAAATCCATCCAGTTCCCGCTTGGCTTCGGCAATGCCGTCTTTGGTGAAGTCCAGTGGTTGCCGGTAGTGGGTTTTCAGCAGGGCTAGGCGGATCGCTTCGCCGGGGAATTCGGAAAGCAAATCTTGCACGGTGTAGAAGTTGCCGAGCGACTTGGACATCTTCTCGCCCTCGGCCATCAGGTAGCCGTTGTGCATCCAGTATTTGGCGAAGCCAATGTTGCCCATGCACGTCGATTGCGCGATTTCGTTTTCATGATGCGGAAAAATTAAATCCTGGCCGCCGCCGTGGATGTCGAATTCGGGGCCGAGGAACTTTTCGCTCATCACCGAACATTCCAAGTGCCAACCGGGGCGGCCGCGCCCCCAGGGGCTGTCCCAGCCGGGCAGGTCGTCGGTGGACGGCTTCCACAGCACAAAATCGGCGGGGTCTTTTTTGTAGGGCGCGACTTCGACCCGGGCGCCGGCGATCAGTTCATCACGGTTGAGATTCGACAGTTTGCCGTAATCGGGCATGGATGGGACGGAAAACAGCACATGACCTTCCGCCTCATAGGCATTGCCGCTTTTCAGCAGTTTTTCGGTCAGCGCGATCATGCCGTCGATGTGGTCGGTGGCGCGGGGTTCATGGTCGGGGTCATGCGCGCCCAGGGCGGCCATATCCTGATGGAATATCTTCGTCGTGCGCTCGGTTATGGCCTGGATGGATTCGCCGGATTCCTTGGCTGCGGCGTTGATCTTATCATCGACGTCGGTGATGTTTCGGACATACGTGACCTTGGGATATATATGCTTTAGCAACCGGCAGAGCACATCAAACACGACCACTGGCCGGGCGTTGCCGATATGGGCGTAGTCATAGACCGTCGGTCCGCACACATATAGGCGGACATGGTTTTCATCTCGGGGCTCAAACGTAACTTTTTCGCGGCGGAGGGTGTCGTGGATTTCGAGCGTCATGGCTTCGCTTATACCTTGCCGGTAAACCGGTTGGTCAAGGGATAACGGCGGTCACGGCCGAAGGCGCGGCGGGTGATCTTGACCCCCGGCGGCGCCTGGCGGCGTTTGTATTCGGCCCGGTCCAGCATGTGCCAGACCCTTTCGGCGATGGCGATGTCGTGCCCCTTGGCGGCGATGTCATCCAACGACATTTCTTCTTCGATCAGGCATTGCAGAATGGCGTCCAGGTCTTCGTAGGGCGGCAAGGTGTCCTGGTCGGTTTGGTCTGGTTTTAATTCGGCGGTGGGCGGCTTGGTGATGACACGCTCGGGGATAACCGAGTCCTTGCCGGCGGCATCGGGGCCCAATGCGCCCTCCGGCAAGGTGGCGTTGCGCCAGGTGGACAGCGCAAACACGGTGGTTTTATAGACGTCCTTCAGCACCGAATAGCCGCCGCACATGTCCCCGTAAAGTGTCGCGTAGCCGACCGACATTTCCGACTTGTTGCCGGTGCTCAGCACCATATGGCCGAGTTTGTTACTCAGCGCCATTAACGTCAGGCCGCGCGACCGGGCCTGGATGTTTTCTTCGGTGGTGTCGGCGTCACGATCGACGAAGGCGTCTTTCAACATGCCCTCGAACGCTTGCATAGCCGGGTCGATGGCGATGGTATCCAGCCGGATGCCCAAGTTGGCGGCGGTTAGTTCGGCATCCTCGACGCTTACCTTGGATGTATAGGGCGACGGCATCAGCACGCAATGGACCTTGTCCGGCCCCAGGGCATCGACGGCGACGGCGGCGGTCAGCGCGCTGTCGATGCCGCCGGAAAGCCCGATCAGCACGCCGGGAAAACCGTTCTTGCCGACATAATCGCGAAGCCCCAATACCAATGCCCGGTAAATCGATTCCAATTCATCGGGGGCAGGCGTGATGGCGGCTTCGGCGCAGGCCCAGACACCGTTATTGTCAGTCCATTTAGTGAGGAGCACGTCCTCGGACCATGAGGGGGACTTGGCCTGTAGGGTCTTATCCGCGCCCAAGACAAAGGAAGCGCCGTCGAAGACCAATTCATCCTGTCCGCCGACAAGATTGACATACACCAGCGGCAGGCCGGATTCGGCAATGCGGGCGACAGCGGGGCTGAGCCGGTCATCGGGTTTATCGGTCTCAAACGGTGATCCGTTGAGGACCACCAGGATCTGGGCGCCTGATTCCTGAAGGGTTTCGGTAACCTCGGCGTACCACATATCCTCGCAAATCATGACGCCGAGCCTTGCGCCGCGGAACGCCACGGGTCCGTTCAGGGGACCTTGGGCGAAAACCCGCTTTTCATCGAAGACACCGTAATTGGGCAGTTGGTGCTTGAACCGCTGGGCGGTGATCTCGCCGCCGTCCAGAACCAGGGCGGCGTTGTAGAGTTTGTCTTCATCCCGCCACGGCGTTCCGATCACCAGCCCCGGTCCGTCGTCGGCGGTCTCGGCGGCGAGGTTCCTGATGCCGGCCTCGACACAATCCTGGAAAGCGCGTTTGAGGACCAGATCCTCGGGCGGATACCCCGACACCGTCAATTCGCCGGTGACCACCAAATCGGCGCCGTTGCCAGCGGCTTGGGCCCGTGCTTGGCGGATACGCTCGATGTTGCCGTCGATATCACCGACAACCGGGTTCATCTGCGCCAGGGCTATGGTTAACGAATTGGCCATTGAAGTGTTTTTCTCGGTCTCTATATCTGAGTTTAGGGGATGTATTTTCCGGGATCATGGGCGGCAGTCCGGAAACTGTCAACGCCGCGATGGTGTTGGCCTTTAAGGTTTTTTTAACGCCGCATAGGGTACTCCCCTTAAAGCCGCTGGAAAAAATTGCTGGAAATTCATAGAGTCTGGGTATGGTTAAGAAACCGTCGCAACAAAAAGCCGATGAAGACGGGGCGCCGAAATTTTCGCCCCGGTGACCAACGGCTATACACAGACCGACGCCGACCGCAACGCCTATACCGCTGTGGCGCCGCAAGCTGCTGTCCCAGTCGCCCCGCCGTTGGCATAACCGCAACCGCAAGCCGCGCAACCCCTTCCGGCCCCGCCGCCAGCGGCCAAGGAACCGGCGCCGATCGACATGAGCACGGCGAAAGGCGCCAGCGATGCCCTGGCGACGACCATGGTCCAGGGCTTCGTCGAGCAGATGAAGGCGGCGGCGAAAGCCAAGGGCGGCCATTTGACGGTCCAGGACATGGAGGACATGCAGGCGGAATTCGACCGCCAGACCCAGGCGCTGTCGGGCGCCCTGGAGCGGTCTTTCGGCGCCTACGTCAAGGCCCAGGAGCGTTCCAACTTCGACCAGCAGCGCCATTCCCCCTTTGACCGGCTGATGGTGAAAAAATTCTCCGGCCTGTTCAAGGACGGCGACCATCTCGGCCCTGACGATCTGTGCCGGCGCATGCTGCCCGGTTTCTTCGTCGACCTCGGCATGATGCTGGGCCCCGACGTGATAGAGGAATACCAGGAGAAGCTGCGCGCCGTGGTCAAACGCGTCAAGGACGACGGCCAAGGTGTTTTCAACTGGGAATTCGTCTACAAGGACAAGACCGCCATCGGCATCGCGCTGAACGCCGAGGTCGAGATCGCCCAGCATTTCGACGAATACGACAAGCGGTCGGAATGGTTCATCAACATGATCAACGGCCACCTGACCGCGGTCGAGGCCGACGCCCACCCCAAGGTCCGCGATTGGGAGATAAGCACCGAGGGCTTCAAGGCGTTCATGCGCGGCTGGTTGTCCGACCTTCGCCAACAGCTCGATTCCGATTCCGGCAAGATGGCGATTACCAAGAAATACGGCGCCGAGACCTGCGCCGACCTGTTCGATATCTACGCCCACCTCGAATAGTCTTTTTTCCCGTCCTTACTCCCGTTTCAGCAAAAATTCGCGGCCGACCTTGACCGACGGTTTGTCGCCGTAGGCGACGATGTCGGCGGTGGCGTAGGTCTCGGTCCAGTTTTCGGGCAGGAACGAGCCAGTGCCGACGACATCGATGGGGGCGCCAACGTCGGCCATGACCCGGCATTTGGCGACATCGAAGCCGGACGAAACGACGATCTTGACGGCCTCGAACCCGGCCGTATCGAGGCGTTCGCGGAAATGGAAGATCGCCGCCGCCGTCACCCCGGTCCCGGTCAGGAACCGCAGTTCCTTGTCGGACCGGTAGCGGCGCACCGCCACCGGGGCGAAGCGTTCGAGCACGGCGTAGGATTCCTGCGGCCCCAGCCCCTCGACGAATCGCCCGCCGTGGGTGTCGAGGCGGAAGGAGAGTTGGCCCGCCGACGCCATTTCCGGGAACCGGCGGCACACGGTCAACGCATCGGTAATCTCCTGGCCGTAATAATCGACGAGCACCGTCAACGCCTCGCCGGGGAAGGCCTCGACAAACATCTCGGCGGCTTTGAGCGTCGATCCGGCATAACCGATCAACGCATGCGGCATGGTCCCTAAGCCGCCATCCCGGCCGAAATAATGTGCGGTGGCCCCAGTGGCGTTACCCAGGAAGCCCTTGGCGCCGACCTGGCGCTTGGCGGCGTCTGAGCCCACCGCCGCCGCATAGGCCATCATTTCCGCCATCTCGGTGCCGGCGCAATGGCGCACGTCCATGGCCAGGAACTGAGCCTCCGGCAGCTCGACGCACATGGTAAAGGCGTTGTTGGCGGCGACGCACGCGGCGCCCAGCTTTTGCAGATAGAGCGTTTCCAGGTCGACCAGTTTCGACAGCGGCCCGCGGATATAGGCGAGCGGCTCGCCGGCGCCGGCCCACTGGCCCTCGTCGTAATTGAGCGTGATGCCGATGGCAAAGCCGCGAGCCTGGGCGACGTCTTCCAGCCAGGTCACCATCAGCCTGGGCGCGAAAATCACCGGCCGTCGCATAAACACCGCATAGGTGACGTCGACATCGCCGAAGCGTTCGACCACCGCCTTGGTCTTGAGGAAGTATTGGTCTGACCAGGACTCTATGTGAGTCTCGATCCCGGCCTTCTTGGTCTTTGCTTTCGGAGCCATGACCGACCGCCGTCCGTTACCTGCCGGCGGCGGCGCGTTTTGGCTGGCGGTCGCGGCCGTCTTTGAGGATTTCGGCGAGCAGGAACGCCAATTCCAGCGACTGCTTGGCGTTCAAGCGCGGGTCGCAATGGGTGTGATAGCGCGCCGATAAATTGGCCTCGGTGATCGCCTGGGCGCCGCCGGTGCATTCGGTGACGTCCTGGCCGGTCATCTCGAAATGAACGCCGCCGGCGTGGCTGCCCAAGCCCTCATGGACGGCGAAGAAGCCCTGGACCTCGGCCAGAATGCGGTCGACGGGCCGCGTCTTATACCCGTTCGACGCCTTCTCGGTGTTGCCGTGCATGGGATCACAGACCCACACCACGCTGCGGCCTTCGGCCTCGACGGTGCGGACCAGCGGCGGCAACAGGGTCTCGACCTTGTCGGCGCCCATGCGGGCGATGACGGTAATCCGTCCTGCCTCGTTTTCCGGGTTCAGCGCGACGATGAGCCGGATCAATTCGTCGGGCTGGCTCGACGGCCCGGCCTTGACCGCCAGCGGGTTGGCGATGCCGCGCATGAATTCGACATGGGCGCCGTCCAATTGTCTGGTCCGGTCGCCGATCCACAGCAAGTGCGCCGACGTGTCGTACCAGTCCCCCGAGGTCGAATCGACGCGGGTCATGGCCTGTTCGTAATTCAGCAACAGCGCTTCATGCGAGGTGAAAAAATCGGTCTCGCGGATTTGCGGCGTCGTTTCCGACGTCAACCCGCACGCCGCCATGAACGCCAGCGTTTCGTCCAGGCGGTCGGCCAAATCCTTGTAGCGCTCGCCGAGCTTGCTGTCGGCGACGAAGCCCAGGTTCCACTGGTGCACCTTGTGCAGGTCGGCATAGCCGCCTTGGGCGAAGGCGCGGATCAGGTTCAGCGTCGATGCCGATTGGTTATAGCTCTGGACCATGCGGGCCGGGTCCGGCACCCGGGCGGCCGCGTCGAAGTCGATGCCGTTGACGATGTCGCCGCGATAGCTCGGCAGCGTCACGCCGTCGACGGTTTCGGTATCCGCCGAACGCGGCTTGGCGAATTGCCCGGCCAGCCTGCCGACCTTGACCACCGGTAAAGTCGCGCCGAAGGTCAGCACCACCGCCATCTGCAATAGGACGCGGAAGGTGTCGCGGATGTTATCGGGGTGGAACTCGGCGAAGCTCTCGGCGCAGTCGCCGCCTTGCAGCAGGAAGGCTTCCCCGGCGGCGACGCGGGCCAATTGCCGTTTGAGGGCGCGAGCCTCGCCGGCGAACACCAGCGGCGGCATACGGCCGAGCGTTTCCTCGGCGGCCGCGAGCGCGCCCGCATCTGGGTAGGACGGCATCTGCAGGGCCGGCTTGGCGCGCCAGCTATCGGGGGTCCAGTCGGTGGTCTTGGTCATCGTCACACTCGTTTTTTGTCTAATCCCAGGGTTCAACATAATCCGACAAAATTCGTCAGGAGGCTCCTATACGCCGAGTTGGTCGGGATTTCCAGAAAAATGCGGGATTTTGACCGCATCGGCGTGGCGTCCCGGAAGCATCCCGGAGTCGTCGGAGCGTCGCCAGAGAGTCGTCAGCGCGTCGTCCTTTTACCGGGCCACATCAACGTTAACGCCCTGAAACCGCTGCATTCCCGTCCGAATTCGGAGCGCCACCATCATCATTTGTCGTCTTAATTTTTTCCCGGTCCGGGCCCAGGGGGTTTCGGGGGTCACCCCCGCTTTCCAAAGTCCCGTTCTCGCCTCTTGTGACATTCGGCCGTAGGTATTTCGGCCCGGCAACATGCCCGGCGATGCGGGCCTGGATTTCCACGGCGCGGGCGGCGGCGTTAAAGGCGTGGTTTTCGTTGGCGCGCTGGTAGACGGCCTCGAGCTTGCCCATCAGCACGACGGCGTCGAGGCAGAAGGCGCGGGCCAGCCCGGCGCGGATTTCGGCGACGCGGGCGCGGATGGCGGGCCGGCGCATCAGCCGGTAGCCCTGGTTGCGGCACGACCCCGGTGCGTAGCCGGCATCCTGGGCGGCATGGGTGGCGTTGCCCTGGAGCACGAAATACTGGCAGAACGCCTCCTGGCGGGGGCGCAGGGTTTCGTCGGGGACGGCGGCCCACGTCGATTTCTTTTGGGGGTGCCGGGGGTCGTCGACGACGACGAGGTCTATTCCATGTCAATAACGCGTCTTCTGAACGGCTACCGGCTGACGACGGCGGAGATCATCTATCACCGCCCCGATCATCCCGCCCTGCTGCAGAGCTATGTCTGGCAGGACCAGGACATGGCGCCCCGGTTTCCGGTGCTGATGCGGTTCCTTCGGTTCTGGGAGGATAACCTGGACGGCCGCCTGCACACCGTCCGTGTCGCCGGCACCGAACTGGTGCGCCCGGCCCAGTTCCGCTGGACCGGTGCCGGTGGCCTGTTGCAGCTTCACTGAAGCGGCGCGCCTGCCTGGACCGGCGTCGTCGTCGACGTCCGCCATTGCCTAACGGTTCAACCAGTTTTCGATACAGATGCCAGGTCGCATGGCCCAGGATCGGCAGCACGTAGGCGAGGCCGACCAAAAACAGCATCGCCCCGGCCCCCAACACCGCCACCACGATGCCGCCCCAGACGGCCATCACGAAAGAATTGGAGAACACCGCCTTGATCGAGGTTGGGAAAGGCCAGATGCAGCAGATTGTCGCCGACCAGAAACAGGGTCAGCAGCAGGGCGAACAGAAAATAAAATAACACCAGGAACGGCAGATGGCTGGGCTTGGCCTTGAAATCGTCGAAGCCTAGCTTCAGCGCCTGCCAGAGATCGTTGAGACCGATCTCGCGGACTCCGATCTCGCTGGCGGTGACTTGAACGTCTCTAAAGGGCATTTCATGAGCCATGGCGAAAACGTCCTTCTCAAAGGGTTTACGCATAACTTCCGTGGGCGGACCCACCAGAAATTTCTATACCAACCCGGGGCAAAATCATAGGCCGCAAGAAAAGGGAACAGGCAGCCACCGCGGCGCAAGGGGCCTTGTCCTGCGTTGCACCCACCAGGCAAAAGGCGTAGACATACGCAGCGTTCGCGCCAAGCACCCGTAGCTCAGCTGGATAGAGCGCTGCCCTCCGAAGGCAGAGGTCACAGGTTCGAATCCTGTCGGGTGCGCCATTTTCCTCAATAAAAACAACGAGTTAGGTTTTTCCTAATTCGTTGTTTGACTCCAAAACCGCATGCACACATCATGCACACAATGCACACAGAAATAATGTCGTG
>PTLL01000085.1 GCA_002938315.1 Alphaproteobacteria bacterium MarineAlpha3_Bin2
CGGCCGTAGCAGGCACGACTGTTCCCGGATGGCGGCGGGGCCGAGATCCGAGCCGGCGCGCACTCGATGGCCGATGCATTCGAAGGGGATTCCGAGGATGGTAGCACCGGCCCTTGTGGACTTGTCGGCACGCGGGACACCCATAAACGTGACGATATCGTCTGCTCTGGTCATGTATTTCTCATCCTAACCGCGACTTTAAGCGTGCGTCCAATAGTGATGTCCGCTTTGGGTCATAAGCAGACAAGAAGGATATCTCCTTATTTCACATCAGGATACCTTGCAATAGGGGCCTAAGATCTGGGCTAGATTCAGCAGGGCCTCATCGCCGCCCGCCCAGCCCATGAGGGATAGGCCGACAGGAACACCATCCGCTGATCGGACCGCCGGTATCGACACCTGGGGCAGGCCCGCCAGGCTGGCCAGGGAGATCAGCGCCATGGTCTTCTTGCGGAAGTATTCCGTTTTCTCCTGACCGGCGTCGATGAGGAGCGGCAGGCTCGCCGCAGTCGGCAGACAGAGCACCGTGCCCGGTTGCAGCAGGTCTTTCAGAACGCCTCTGACTTTGGAACGATAGCCGTCGGCTTCGTCCCGTTCGTCCTCTGTTACCGTTTTTGAAGCGGCGATGCGGTCCCGGATTCCCGGACCCAGGTCCGGTTGAGTAGCTTCCACCCACTCCCCGAAGGTCTGCCAGACTTCGAAAGCCTGGATGATCCGGAAGGTCTCGCGGGCCTCATCCAGGTCCAGGCCGTCGGGTAGGGCGTTGAGTTCGGAGGTGTCGGGAAGGTCCCGGCGTACTGTCTCGACAAATGCTTGTAAAGGCACCGTGACCTCGTCGTCGGCATGGTTGAAGGCGAAGCCTCCAATCAACACTTGGCTGATGGGGTGGGGTTGGGCGTTGCTGTCGAGCAGATACTGGCCAAGCCGGTGGAAGAGGTCGGCCTCACCGGCGAACCAACCGGCGGTGTCGAAACTGGGGGCCATCGCCTGGGCATGGCTGAGGTCAATCCGTCCGTGCGTCGGGCGCAGCCCGTAGAGGCCACAGAAGCTGGCCGGGATGCGCACCGATCCGCCGGTGTCGCTGCCCAGCGCAAAATCACACAAACCGGCTGCCGTCGCTGCCACCGAGCCGGAAGACGAGCCGCCGGGAAGGCGTCCGGGGGCTCGCACGTTCCTGGGCGTGCCGTAATGGGCGTTGGCTCCGGTGAAGGCATAGAACAATTCGTCACAGACCGTCTTGCCAACCATGTCGGCCCCGGCGTCGAGCAAGATCTGCACGAGAGGCGATGTGTTCGCGGCCGGGTCGTGGGACTCTAGCCAGTCGGGACTGCCGCAGCCCGAGGTAAAACCAGCGATGTCATAGAGATCTTTAACGGCGAAGGTAAGCCCACTCAGTGGCCCGCCCTCCTTGCCCTTAATCGGCGGCAGCGAATGCGGTACGAAGGCGCCGACGGGATCGTTAAATGCGAGAGTATTTTTATTTGTTTCGGACATTTTGTTTTTCACCAATGCTGATGTCAGGCATTTTGTTGGTTGAACCAATCGAGGATTTTCTCACCGTCCCAGGCGACGACGCCCGGCTTCGACAGGATATATTCCAGCGTGCGGCGGATATATTTGATGCGATGGGGAGAGCCGCTGATGTAGGGATGCACGGCCAGGGCCATGATGCGTACATTATCGGCGCTTTCCTCATACAGGCAGTCAAAATAATCGCGGGCCCGTTTCTCGTAGATTTCCGATTCGTGATACTGGATCATCTGCTGGGCGATGTCGTGGATTTCGTAATTGTAGGGCAGGGCGACGACCGGCCCGTGGGTGGTCTTGACGGTCACCGGCTGATCGTCGAGCACCCAGTCGCCGATGTATTCGATACCGGCTTCGGCCAATAGGTCCAGGGTGTCGAAGGTCTGCGTCAGGCCCGGCCCGAACCAACCGCGGGGGCGCTTGCCACAGAATTTTTCGATAACGTCCATGCATTTATCGATGGTCGCCTTCTGGTCGTCGACCTTGTGCATGGCCAGTTGGTCGTAGGAATGGGCGTTGAACTCCCAGCCCCGGTCAAGGATGGCCTGGGCCACCTTGGGGTAATCTTCGCAGGCTCGGGCATTGAGGGTCACGCAGGGCTGAATGCCCAAATCGTCAAAGGTCTTGATGAGCCGCCAGACGCCGACCCGCATACCGTATTCGTGCCAGCTCCAATTAGGAATGTCGGGGATTAGGGGCTGTCCCTGGGGCGGCGTCAGCACCATGCGCGGCATGGCCCGCTGGACGTCCCACACCTCCAGCGCCAGCAGCGGCCACAGGATCATCCGTGCGCCGTCCGGCAATTTCAGTTTCTGTCGTTCAGTGATCGGTGAAAACTCGATTCGTTCCTGGGGGGTCATTGCGCTCATCGACCGTCTCCTTTTTGTGTGGTTCCGCATTGCCGTTCAGACGGTTTCTATTGTTCCTTAAACTGAAAAGGAGCCCCGTATTTGTTCGGAAGGTCGGCGGGCAGACAGACGACGAACCGCCGGACAGTTATTGTTGGGTATCTATAAATACTGGAAGCCTGGCAGGGTTCTGTCAAACCCGGGCATGCTAAAGAAGTCGTTTCAGCGTCTCCATGACTTAGCTACTCGCTGAAAGGCACGTAGTGATTTCTTTCAATGTCCGCTTTCGGGGGTAAAGCGGACATCACTGAGGAGCCCTAGCTCTGCTTTGGCGGGCTTTTCTTTGCTATCATCCCCTAATGTTGCGTCTTGTACTCACCCTAGCCTTGATCCTGCCCATATCGGTTGCATTGGTTTTATTGACGTTCGCATTGGCTCATGCCGAAGTCTCAGGTCCCGCCCTTGTTATCGACGGTGACACTATCGAGATTTCTGGTGAGCGTATTCGGCTCCACGGAATTGATACACCGGAAGCAAACCAAACTTGCCTAAACGATTTCGGGAAACGCTGGCAGTGTGGACGGGAGGCAACCCTTGCACTAAAGGCTTTGATCAGGGATCACTCGATCACCTGTAAGGGTGCTGAGCGAGACAAGTATAGACGCTTGATAGCCGTCTGTTTTGCCGGACTCAACGACCTCAACGCCGAGATGGTGAGACAGGGCTGGGCGTTAGCTTACCGAAAATACTCAACCGACTATGTTGCCGACGAAGCAGATGCCAAGGCTAAGAAACTGGGCCTTTGGAAAGGTCAGTTCATAGCGCCGTGGGAGTGGCGGCAGGGGAAGCGTTTAGGTTCTGAGGTTCAGAGGAACTGCTGCAAGGTATGTAGAAAGGGCAAAGCCTGTGGCAATTCCTGTATCAGGAGGACGTACACATGCCGGAAACAGCCGGGGTGTGCTTGTGATGCTGAGCAGTAATAGGCCGACAGCAAGGACTTGGAGAAGGATCAGTTCATTGGCTTTGTACACCCGGGTCCTGGCGCTGTTCGCGGTGGAAAATATAAAGGCCGCTGCCGACGATGATGACGGCACCGGCCACGGTCCACATGTCGGGCAGCTCGGCGAACAGAATGAAGCCGTATAGGGTCGCCCAGATCATGTTGGAATAGGTGAACGGGACGACCACGGCCGCAGGCGCCACGGTCAGTGATTTAATCATGGCGAAATGCCCGATCCCGCCCAATAAGCCGAGCAATATGAACAGCAGCCAATCCGCCGGCGCCGGCGTCACCCAGAAAAACGGCACCACCGCCGAGGTCACAAGGGCGCCGATGGAGGCTGAGTAGAGCAGTGTGGTCAGCACCGGGTCCGACTGGCTCAGAAAGCGGGTGCTGATCTGGTAAAGGGCGTAGGTGCATGCGGCGCCCAGGGTGAACAGCGACGCCAATTGCATGAACTCACTCCCGGGCCTGATGATCACCGCCGCGCCCAGGCAACCCGCCATGACGCCCATCCACCGGCGCGGGCCGACGCGCTCCTTGAGCAAGGGTATGGCCAGCGCGGTGACGACGATGGGTGAGGCCAGCATGATGGCGCTGGCGTTGGCCAGGGGGACGAACTGGAGGCCAGAGAAAAACAACCCCGTGGTCAGTAGCAAAAGCAGCGAACGCATGAGCTGCAATCCGAGCCGCTCTGTCCTCATCAATCCACGTAGCCGCGGTGCCAGAACCACGGCCAGGATCAGGACGTGAAAGAAATACCGTGCCCAGACCACCTGAACCACGGGATAGGTCTGAATCAGTGTCTTGGCGCAGGCGTCCATGCCGGTGAACAGAAACATGGCCAGCAGCATCCACAGGACACCACGGCGATGATCGGAGATGCCGGATGAGGCGGGCGGGGGACTGGTCATGCAACGCTCCGAACCCGGCCGGTCCGGGGCGAGGCGCATGGTAATCGCTGGCGCTCCGCTTGCCTAGTCGAAATCCCAGGCGATTTTCCGCGACAAACGCAAGGCGCCCGCGAGATCAAGTTATTCAAAGAAGTATTCGGTATGGGGGGCTAACGAAGTTAATCGAGGCGCGGAGAGTTGCAGCCTCCCCTGACACCACTCCAAATCTCGGCCCTAATGAAAACGCGAAGAAACTAATCAATACACAGTATATTGTCGTTCCTTCAGATACAGGGTTGCTATGTATCAAATTGGGCCGCTTAGAATGTCCGCTTTTGGCTATTAGCGGACTCTTTGCCACAACCTAAATAATGTCTGCTTTACCCCCGAAAGCGGACATCTCGCCAGATATCAATTACGTATTTTAGGCAAGCCATGGATTGTCCGTAAGTGGCCGTAGTGCCGTTGGACCAAAGACCAGTCATATACTAACATTTAAAGTGGACCCCTAAAATGGGGCTGATCAATCTCGCACCTGAACAAACACGTTCGAGCCTCGACACAAGGAGCGGCTGTGACAACCAAAAATAAAAAATATGAAGACCTGCGTAGCGCACGCTGGTTCGGGGCCGAAGATATACGTGCCTTCGGTCATCGGTCACGCACCATGCAGATGGGCTATGATGCTGAGGATTGGATGGGCAAGCCGGTCATCGGCATTATCAATACCTGGTCGGATATCAATCCCTGCCATGCGCATTTCAAACAGCGCGTTGAAACGGTCAAGCGCGGTGTTCTGCAGGCGGGCGGGTTCCCTCTGGAACTTCCCGCGATTTCATTGTCGGAGAATTTCGTCAAGCCAACGACTATGCTGTATCGAAATTTTCTAGCAATGGAATGTGAGGAGTTGATCCGCTCTCACCCGATTGACGGCGCGGTCCTCATGGGAGGGTGCGACAAAACCACTCCGGGCCTGCTGATGGGCGCAATCTCTATGGACGTTCCGACGATCTTTTTTCCGGCGGGGCCGATGTTGCGCGGCAACTGGAAAGGCAAATCGCTGGGGAGCGGCTCGGACGCATGGAAATATTGGGATGAACTCCGTGCCGGCAATATCACCGACGATGACTGGACGGAAGTTGAGCAGGGCATTGCCCGTTCCTATGGCCATTGCATGACCATGGGAACGGCCAGCACCATGACCTCCATCGCCGAAAGTCTGGGCCTAGTATTGCCCGGCGGCGCTTCCATTCCGGCAGCGGATTCAAATCACAAGAGGCTAGCTGCCGGAAGCGGGCGACGTATTGTCGAGATGGTTTGGGAAGACCTGAAGCCCAGCGATATCCTGACCCGCAGGTCTTTTGAAAACTGCATTGCCGCCGCCATGGCAATGGGGTGTTCGACCAATGCCATTGTTCATGTGGTCGCCATGGGACGGCGCGCCGGTATTGATATCGGGCTGGACGATTTCGACAAAATCGGCCGTGAGGTGCCTGTCATTGCCAATATCCGTCCCAACGGCGACACCTATCTGATGGAAGATTTTTATTATGCCGGTGGCCTGCCAGCAATGCTGAAGCGGATCGAACCCCATCTTGATACGGGATGCCTGACGGTCAGCGGCAAATCGATTGGCGAGAATATCGCCGATGCAGAGGTTTATAATGACGATGTCATCCGGTCCCTCGACAAACCGATTTGCGCCTCCGGTGCACTGGTCGTGCTGAAAGGGAACCTCGCCCCCGATGGCTGCGTGATGAAGGTGTCGGCCCTCGACGAACGCTTTCTCAAGCATTCCGGTCCGGCGCTGGTGTTTGACGATTATCCGTCCTTGAAATCAGCCATTGATGATGAAGACCTTGATGTGGCGCCGGAAACGGTCCTGATCCTGCGTAACGCCGGCCCGGAAGGCGGGCCGGGCATGCCGGAATGGGGCATGTTGCCGATTCCCAAAAAACTGGTGAAGCAGGGCGTCCGCGACATGATGCGAATTTCCGACGCCAGAATGAGTGGAACCAGTTACGGCGCCTGCGTCCTGCATATAGCCCCCGAATCCTACATCGGAGGTCCATTAGCGCTGGTTAGGAACGGCGATATGGTGACTGTCGATGTGGATAAGCGCCTGATCCAGATGGAAGTAAGCGATCAGGAGTTGGGCAACCGAAGGGCCCAGTTGGCCCCACCACCGCCGCGATATGAGCGCGGTTACGGTTATATGTTTTCACAGCATATTGGTCAGGCTCCAGATGGCTGCGATTTTGATTTTCTGACGACATCGTTTGGCAAACGTGTCCCGGAACCCGATATTTTCTGACCGTACAAACTGGAGACAAATATTAATGACTGATCCGATAGCGAACCAATCCGGAAACCCGTTCAAAGAAAATCTTCGGGAGGACAGGCGTCAAATTGGGTTGTGGTGCGGACTCTCCAGCAATCTCGTTGCTGAGTTGTTGAATCCAATCGGGTTTGATTGGATTTTGTTCGATGGTGAGCATGCGCCAAATGACATCCCGATTCTGCTCGGCCAACTTCAGGCCATGCGAGGAAGTGCGACTGAACCGATCGTACGACCGGAATGGAACGATGCGGTGATCATTAAACGGCTGCTCGATATCGGTTTCCGCTCCTTTTTGGTCCCCATGGTGCAGAATGCCGAAGAGGCCCGCGCCGCCGTTGCCGCGACCCGGTACCCGCCGGAAGGTATTCGCGGCGTCGCCACCATCAACCGCGCCGCCGCCTATGGCGGCAATCCAAATTATATTAAATCCGCGAATTCCAACGTCTGCGTAACAGTCCAGATCGAAACCAGTGAATCCATGGACAATCTCGAGTCGATCTGCGGCGTCGACGGCGTTGACGGTATTTTTGTCGGGCCCAGCGATTTGGCCGCAAGCCTGGGTCATTTAGGCGACCCCTCGGCCCCGGTCGTACAAGAAGCCATTCATCACATCGTTACGACGGCCAACGGCCTCGGCAAGCCCGCCGGAACGCTGGCACCGGCACGTGACGATGCTCTGCGCTATCTCGACTGGGGTTTCTCCTTCGTTGCCGTCGGCAGTGACATCGGGCTCCTCCGGCAAAACGCGGTAACTCTATTAAGCGATTTCCAAGGTCAACCAGAAACAGGGGCGTAGTCCCAGAGGCGTTTAAATGAAAAAAATATTGATGACCGGTGCCGCCGGAGTCGTTGGAACTTTCCTGCGCAATGAATTTCGCGGACGCTATCACCTCCGCCTAACCGACATGACGGCGATTGACGATTGCGGCCCCGATGAGGAATTCGTAGAGGCCGATCTGAGCAACCTGGAGGCCACCCAAAATGCCGTTACCGGCGTCGAGGGCATCATTCATCTCGGTGGATATTCCGTTGAAGGCGATTGGGAAACCCTCCTCAACTCCAACATCATCGGCACCTATAATCTATTCGAGTCGGCCCGCATTGACGGCGTCAAACGGGTCGTTTTCGCAAGCAGCAATCACGCTATTGGTTTCTATGAGCGCAGCCAAACCATCGACCACACCGACACGCTTCGGCCTGACACCCGATATGGCCTTACCAAGGCATTCGGTGAATCATTGGCCAGCCTGTACGTCGATAAATACAGTGCCGAGGTCATGAGCATCCGCATCGGCAATGTGGCGGAGAAACCTATCGACGTACGCCGTCTGAGCATCTGGATCAGCCCCCGCGACTTAGCGCAACTGATAACCATTGGACTGGAACATCCCGATATCAAAAATGAAATTGTCTACGGCATGTCGGACAACAAACGCGCATGGTGGGACAATTCCAACGCCCAGCGCCTTGGCTATGCCCCTCAAGACCGTAGCGAGGATTACGCCGCCGAAGTATTGGCGGAGCATCCAGCCGATACCGGAGATGCACTGGCCGACGCCCGCCAAGGGGGTGACTTCGTAACCGCCGAATCTATCATCCATCCGGCAAAGATGGACGAACACTGACAATCGTAACCCGCCGCTTGTGTCACCCCCAATAAGCGGCTTAACATCAAACCAAGATGAGCCGGATACTCCTTAACGAACTGGCTCAGATATCCCAAATTTTTTTGAGAACGGGCAATCGAAAGCCATTGTGTGGGGGGAAAACATGAAGAGATTTGAGGGCAAAACCGTATTTGTTAGCGGCGGGTCAAAAGGGATTGGACTGGCCTGCGCTAAGCGGATGGCGAGCGAAGGATCCAACGTGTTCTTGGTTGCGTCGAATCCTGAACGTCTGACGGCGGCACAGGAATCCATCCGTGCCCTGGACGCGACAGAAATTGATTTTCATGCCACAGACCTAAGAACAGAAGACGGCTGCAATGCGGCGGTGGCTGCTTGTCTCGATCGTTTCGGCGGCTGCGATATTTTTATTCATTCGGCCGGGGCGACGAAGGGTGGGATTTTCCCTGATCAACCCGACGAGGAAGTGCTGGACGGTTTTGCCCTCAAGTTTCATGCAGGGGTCAGGCTCGCCCGTGCCTTGTGGCCAAGCCTGAAACAGAGTCACGGAACCGTTGTCAATATTGTCGGAGGATTTGCACGCACACCGGCAGCGGATTTCATGGTCGGCGGGGCGGTCAACGCAGCGCTTGCCAACTTCACCAAGGCGCTCGCCGAAAAGGGGCTTCAAGATGACGTGAACGTGACCTGGGTTCATCCTGGCCTGACAACAACCGAACGGCTTGATACCATTTTTGCTGACCGGGCCCAGCAACAGGATAAGTCGCTGGAGCAGATACAACAGGAAGCTGTCGAAGCTGAGGGCATCCGGCGGTTGGGGCGCCCGGAAGACGTTTCCGAA
>PTLL01000086.1 GCA_002938315.1 Alphaproteobacteria bacterium MarineAlpha3_Bin2
CTGAAACCAGACATCGGGATTGGCCTCAAGAATCTTTTCCATTGGGATTAACGCGCTGCCACTCATGACGTAAGGAATTTTCGCCGCCCGGGCCGCCCGTGCGAAATTCAGATCGGCTTCAAAGCCGAACATGGCGCTGGCGCCCATGGGTGCAATGCCGAAGGGCGCATCGTAAGTCTTGCCGAACAAGGTCCGCTCGATGGTGCGTTCTGAAACTTCGTTGAGAACCCGGGATATAACCAAGTTTCATCGAATGCCTGTCTATTGCCGTCGCGTGAAATGTTTCCCTCTACGCCAACCGAAACGAATTCCCATAAGGCGCGTGGCAAAAAAGACCGGCCCAGCGGCTCCAAATCTTCCAAGCACATGACCCGGCGCAGACGGTGCGGAACGGATATTTCTACTCCCTTTTCGGATGTTGAACCGGTTCTTAATATCGGCCCCGCCACCGGCCATCAAACCAAATGTCGAATAGCGATGATGAGTGCGATCCTCGTGCCGTTGAGCAACGAACATCGTTTGAATGTCCCTCATCCTAAAGAATGAGATGGATAGGAGGATCTGTTACTCGGCTGCCCGGGCGGATTTGTGCTTCCAGGCCATGAGGGCCTCACCGAAAGCCTCAAAAAGAGGCTTGGAGACGGGGTCGTTGGCGGCGTTGTATTCAGGATGCCATTGGACGGCCATGGCAAATCCGGGGGCGTTTTCGATCGAGATGGCTTCGGCCGTACCGTCGGGTGCGTAGCCATCGACAATGATCCGCGGCCCCGGTTCCTCAATACCCTGACCGTGCAGCGAATTCACCATTACTTCGTCGGCGCCAAACATCCGGGCAAAAGGGCTGTCCGGCGACAATTGCACTAAATGGCGATTGGCGTACTTGTCTTCGAGTGTCCCTTTCGGCGGCATTCGGTGGTTGATGCGCCCGGGAATGTCCCGGATTTCCGGATGCAAGGTGCCGCCCATGGCCACGTTAAATTCCTGAAAGCCCCGACACACGCCAAGTACCGGTTGCCCATTTTCAACGCATGCGCGAATCAGGGGAAGCACGACCCGGTCTCTGCCCCGGTCGAAGGCGCCATGGGCCTCCGTGGGCGCGTGGCCGTATTCTTCAGGGTGCACGTTGGGTCTGCCGCCGGTAAACAGAAACCCGTCACAAAGGCCCATGATCTCGTCGATATCGATGCAATCGGGTAAAGACGGAATAATCATCGGCACGGCAGCAGCAACCGCTGCAATCGCTTCGATATACATATTGCCGGTTATTTGTGCCGGATACTGATCGTTAATCATGAACAGGTTGGTGATGATACCGACGACGGGTTTTCTCATTGTAATAGCCGATCCCGTAGTTTTTCCGTTTGAAAGATAAAATCTATTCAGAATTCACTGGAGGGGCAACCATTGCCTCCCCTCGAGGAGGGATTGCCGGTTTGATCCATGCTCGCTTTGCCCCCGACATCGGCCATCAAACCAAATGCCGGATAGCGATAATCATCACCGCTATCACCGTGCCGTTGAGCAACGACGTCGGCAGCATCCAGCGCCAGCCGATGATGTGGGCGGGCACGCCGGTAACGCGCGACATGAACAGGGTGGTGCCTGAAAATGGTGAGACCATGGTGCTCAACCCCCACACCCCGACGAAGGTCAGGCCCATCACCCAATCCCGCATGCCGAGCGACTCCGGCGGTAAAACGGCACTCAGGGCGATGACGACGATGATCGGGTGAAGGCCGATGGCGCTGGTGAACAGGAAAAACAGGATCAGGGCGAAAATTTTTGCGTCCGTCCACGGCAACACCGCATTGACCACGGCGGCGACGTCCTGTGTGGGAATGGCGCTGGAAATGCCGACGCCGAGAATGTTGGCGGCGACAAAGACCAGTACCTCGTTGCGCAGCGACGGCAACCCTTTCATGACATCAACGGCCAGGCTTTTGGCGCGATACGGGAATCGGGTGCCTTTGGCCCCGAGGGACATATACCAACAAATCGCAAACGGCGGCCCCATCAGGCCGAGGGTGACGGGAATGGAGGCGCCGGTAAATTCGACAATCACAATGGCCAGACCGACCAGCGAGCCTAATAGCCCCGCCGTTCGCCAAAAATGCTGCTTTGAAATGGGGACAGGACTGGATGCCGCCTCGGACGGCATTGCGGTGCGGAGAACCAATCGGTCATAGAGCCAGCTCATGGTCATAATGGCGAGGGCCAGCAGGATTCCCCAGGGCCCGATGTCACGCCAGGACAGGGAGGGCAGGGCGACCAAAATAACGATCATGCCGATGAAGAACGGTGACCAGCAGGACGCGCTACCGTAGCCGTTAATCAGGGCCATGGCCATGCGTCGGCGCAGATGAGTGTTTTTTTGCTTCTCGACCATGGTCGTCAGCAACCCTAGCCCGGCCAAATTCAGGATCGAGCCCAAGATATGAACGCCGAAGGACATATACAGGAACCGCCGCCCCGGCGGTTGGCTGATGATGGTGCGGCGCGCCGCCTGCAAGGAAGGGCTTTGGTTGACCGGATATTGCAGCCAAGACACCGCGAAGAACAACAACAGGAATACCCGCGACCGGGCAATGCCGTCGATCACCACACCGGCCCAATGTTCAGAGGCCGCCGCGCCGATGAGACCGATACCGGTGAGCACGATGCCGGCGATTTTTTGCGGCAAGGGGATTTCCCTGAATTGCAGCAGGATGAAAAAAACGATCAGCCCTGCCGTGACCGGCACTAATTGGGGCAGGTGTATAAATGCGTCAATGAGAGCCAGCCCGGCAATAACCAGGTACACCCAGGCCGATATCCAGATGCGTTGTTGAGACAATGCGTTATCCAGTAGGCTTTTCGCCGTTATCCTTCCGGGGGGATGGCCCCGGTCTGTTCGGTGATCAAGCCGTAATGCTCGATCCGGCGGTGGGCGGCGAAGTCGAAGGTTGATTCCTTAAGAAAGCGGCAGGCATCAAGATCGCAATCGAAAACGATCAATTCATCGTCTTCGGTTTTGGCCTCGGCGACGATTTTGCCGTCCGGATTGATGATCATGGTGTCGCCGAACAGGTGATGGCCATCTTCGTCACCGGCCTTGGCGACGCCGACCACCCAGGTGGCGTTCTGATAGGCGCCGGCCTGCATGCACAGACGGCTGTGGTGCTGGCGGGTTTCTTTTGTTTCAGACGCCTTCAGCGAATTACTGCTGGGCGTGTTGTAGCCCAGCGCCACCAATTCGACACCCTGAAGCCCCATCACCCGGAAGGTTTCCGGCCATCGGCGGTCATTGCAGATGCACATGCCGATGACGCCGCCCATGGTCCGCCATACCGGAAAGCCGAGGTCCCCGGGTTCGAAATAGCGTTTTTCAAGATGCTGGAAGCTGCGTTCCGGCTCAAGCTCGGCATGTCCCGGCAGGTGAATTTTGCGGTATTTTCCTTGGATTTCCCCGTTTTTATCGACTAGGACCTGGGTGTTGAAGTGATGGCCGTCGGGCGTTAATTCGCCATACCCCAGTGTAAACCCGATGCCGTTGTCTTTGGAGAAATCGAACAGCGGGCGTGTTGCGGGGCCGGGCATGTCGGTTTCAAACCAGGAATCCATATCGGCGCGGTCTTCGGCGTAATAGCGCGGAAAAAAAGTGGTCAACGCCAATTCCGTGAACACCACCATGTCACAGCCTTCGGCGTGGGCCTCCTTCATCATCTCCAGAAGCCTGGCGACAGCGGAATCCCGGTCTTCATCCTTTTGGATGGGACCGGATTGGGCGGCGCCGATTTTTAATATTCTTCCCACAAAAATATGACTTTCACTTACCCTATCTGGACACGGTATAATGAATTTAGATATTAAGGGTATTGACTGTTGAAAGGGGCCGCAAGGCGCGTTACCAAAAAACCATGGCAGACGAAAACGACATAAATCGCAGTTTTACGCCGTTAAGTCTCGATGAAATTTCGCCGAGCCGGCCGACGAATGAGGCGAGTTCATCCAGGAAACGGTCGAAGCCCCGAGGGATGCCCAAAGCGAGGGTGCATCCCAAGTTGGCGGAGGATTTCCAAAGTGAACTGGTCGAAAAAGTCACGTCCGGGCGCAAGCGCATGTTCTGGTTTGCCAATCACTTTATTTTTTTTTCATTGGCGTTGCCGGGGCCATCGCGCTGAAATTTTCTATATATGAGGATTTGGGAAATGAGTTTTTCCTGGTCGCCTTGGGCGGCTGGCTCGGTATTTTGGCCATTCAAGCCCGCTATGCCATGGCGCCGATTTTTAGGCGGTCTGAAAAAGAAAGCCAGTTGAAGGCGATTATTCCCGATGCCTCGGGGGACGAAAATGGGGACTTCCGATAATCGTGGCCGACGCCGGGGAGGAAAAGGCGAGGCGTCGATTGAAGGGATTTGGTATCCATTTAGCCGGTTATTTCGGGGTGATGGTTTTGGCGGTGCCGTTGAATTTGTATTTTCTTCCTGAAAATCCGTTGTTTCTATTGCCGATGATTGGCTGGGGGGCGATGTTGGGTCTGCACGCGGCTTTAGTGATGGGATTATTTCAGGGACTTTTTGGTCCTTCCAAAACGGGCCGCTAAGGTCCCAGGCAAAGAACGGCGGGGGCGCCAGGGCGCATGTTCAAGAAAATTCTCATCGCCAACCGGGGGGAAATCGCCTGCCGGGTCATCCGAACGGCCAGGGAAATGGGGATTCAAACTGTTGCCGTTTGCTCCGAGGCCGATACCCGGGCCTTGCATGTGGAAATGGCCGACGACAGTGTCTTGATCGGCCCTGCGGCTGCTGCGGAAAGCTATCTCAACGTCGACAACATTATGAAAGCGATTGCGGATACCGGTGCCGACGCCGTTCATCCCGGATACGGGTTTCTGTCGGAAAATGCCGCTTTTGCCAAGGCCTTGCAAAAAGCAGGAGTCGCCTTTATCGGGCCTAAGCCGGAGGCGATCACGGTCATGGGCGATAAGATCGAGTCTAAAAAGGTGGCGCTCAAGGCCGGCGTTAATACGGTGCCGGGAGACGGCGGGGCGGTGGAAAATGCCGCCGAAGCGGTTAAGGCGGCCAACGCCATCGGCTATCCGGTGATGCTGAAGGCAACTGCCGGCGGCGGCGGCAAAGGCATGCGGATTGCCAGAAACGACGAAGAATGCCGCGACGGCTTGAAACGCGCCAGCAGCGAAGCCGAAACCGCGTTCGGCGACGGCCGCGTGTTTGTCGAAAAATACATCGAAAACCCCCGCCATATTGAAATTCAAATATTGGCCGATGCGGCGGGCAACACCGTTTACCTGGGAGAGCGTGAATGTTCGATCCAGCGCCGTCATCAAAAAGTCATCGAAGAAGCGCCATCGCCGTTCTTGGATTCTGATACCCGCCGCGCCATGGGCACCCAGGCCGTCGCCCTCGCCGAGGCGGTGGGGTATACCTCCGCCGGCACCGTCGAATTTATCGTTGATCAGGATAGAAATTTTTATTTCCTTGAGATGAACACCCGTCTTCAGGTCGAACATCCGGTGACCGAAAAAATCACCGGGCTGGATCTGGTGGAATGGATGATCCGTATTGCCGACGGCGAGTCCCTGTCCTTCGGCCAGGATGACGTTCAACTCAATGGCTGGGCCATGGAAGCCCGGGTCTATGCCGAAAATCCATTGCGCAATTTCATGCCGTCAACGGGGCGGCTGACGGCATACCGCCCGCCGCTGGAAGATGACAGCCTGCGCGTCGATACCGGTGTTTCCGAAGGCAGTGAAATATCCATTCATTACGATCCGATGATCGCCAAGGTTATTTCCTATGCCGCCACCCGCGATCAGGCCCGGACCCGCATGGCCATGGCCCTGGACGAATTTCACATTCAGGGCGTCGAGCACAATATCGGCTTTCTGGCGGCGTTAATGGGCCATCCCCGTTTTGCCGAAGGACGCCTGAGCACTGATTTTATTGCCGAGGAATACCCGGAGGGATTCCAGGCACAAGACGTAACCCCGGATGACCCGACACTGTTGATCTCTGCCGCCGCCTGCATCCATCGGGCCTATCAGGAACGCGCCTCGATGATTTCAGGGCAAATTCAAGGCCGCCAACGCATCGTTTCCGATGATTGGGTGGTGCTGATGAATGGCGAAGAAAGCACCGTCTCCGTTACCCTTAGGGACGGCGGGTATGACCTGTCCTTGAAATCCGGGCGGGTGGCAATTGAGACCAATTGGAAAATGGGGGAACCGCTGTTCCAAGGCGAAATGGAAGGGCAACGGTTTTGCATTCAGGTGGAACGGTCCGGGATCGCCTACCGCCTGACCCACGCGGGGGCAGAAGTCGATGTCCTGGTCATGAACCCCAGGACCGCCGAGCTGCAGGCGTTGATGCCGGTAAAAAAGGCTCCGGATACTTCCAAGTTTCTGTTGTCGCCGATGCCGGGATTATTGGTTTCGCTGTCCGTTACCAAGGGTCAAGGAGTCAAGGCCGGGGAAGAACTGGCTGTCGTTGAGGCGATGAAGATGGAAAATGTTCTCCGCGCTGAACAGGACGGTGTCATTGCCGCCGTCAAGGCGGAATCCGGTGAAACGCTGGCGGTGGATCAGGTTATTCTAGAATTCGAATGAGTGAAAAAGCTGTACGGATGGTGATCGAAGGCCGGGTTCAGGGCGTCTGGTTCCGGGGCTGGGCGGCCGGGGAAGCCGCCCGGCTGCACATCCGCGGCTGGATCCGAAACCGGCGGGACGGAACGGGGGAAGCCATATTCGCCGGTACCGCCGCCGATGTCGACGCCATCATTGAAGCATGCCGGCAGGGCCCCCCGGCCGCTAGGGTGGAGACCCTGATCCAACATCCCGCCGAAGCCCCAGAGGGGATGGGCTTCCGGTCTTTACCAACGGCGTAACGGGGTTGCTACTTGCTGATGGCGATATACGCGACCGAGGGAACGACCAGGAAAACAGCGAACACGGTCCGGGCGGTTAGTTTTTCCCGGCGGAATATGAAAATACTCAGCAACATCGAGAACATCGGCGCCGCCGCAATGATCGGGATGATGCTCACCACTTGCCCCCGCAGGAGTGCGGTATTAAGGCAAAGGATCGCGGTGCTGAAAAAAAAGCCCGAGGCGATAAAAAAATAAAAGCCTTTGTTTCGCCATTGAATGGCAACGGATTTTTTGCGCATGAATTGATTAAGGATGGTTAGGATAGCGGATACGGAAAATCCGACTAAACAGACGAAATAGGGGTCGGGGATGTCTTCCATGCCCATCTTGGACAAGACATGGGCCAAGGATCGCACTGCCGCCGCGCCGACCGGCAATGCAAGCGCCCACAAAGGCCATGTCGACGGCGCCCGGGTGTCTTTCTGGGACAATAGGACGATGGCCGTGATAACGCCGCCGGTGCCGATGGCAATGGGCCAGGTCAGAGTTTCGCCCAGCCAAAACACACCCAAAGCAGCGCCGAATATTGGCGCGGTGGAGCTCAGCGTACTCGACATGGTTGGGCCCAGGAGGCGAATTCCGGCAACCGAAAGGTTGGCGGAAACCGATGGCCGTATTAACCCGGCCAAAGCAAAAAGAAGGACGGCCGGTTGGCTCCAATGGGACCAATCTAAAAGAAATGGTGATAAAGACCAATAAATCACGGCCGAGGTTGCGATCGAAACCATCGTGCCGCTGCGGGATTCAACGGTGGAGAGGCCGATATATACCAATTGTCCGCCGACAGCCAATAAGAAGGCCGCAATTAACGCGAATAAAAACGGTGGGATGCTATCAAACAACACCCCTACCCTTTTCCCTGAACGCGCCGAAGCGGGGTTTGAAAGACGTCTTCAAAGGTCGCCATCAGGGCGCTGTCTAATTCTGGCATGGTGGTGGTCAGGCCTAAGTCCCAAAGGGAGGTGACACCATGATCGGGTATCCCGCAGGGCACAATGCCGGAGAAATGGTCAAGGTCCGGCTCCAGGTTGACGGCGATGCCGTGAAACGTGACCCAGTGGCGGACCCGGACGCCGATGGCGGCGATTTTGTCTTCGCGCCTGGCCGGGTTGTTTGGTGCGCCGCGCCGCACCCAGATGCCGACCCGGTCATCGAAGGTTTCGCCGATAATATTAAATTGTGCCAGCGCCCGGATCACCCAGTCTTCCAGGTTATGAACGAAACCGCGGACGTCGTTTCCGCGTTTTGCAAGATCCAACATCACATAAGCAACCCGTTGGCCAGGGCCGTGATAGGTGTACCGGCCGCCGCGCCCGGTGCGGTAAATGGGAAACCGGTCGGGATCCAGAAGCTCTGCATCGTCGGCGCTGGTGCCGGCGGTGTACAGCGGCGGGTGTTCCAACAACCAGACGATTTCTGACGCCCGGCCCGCATGAATGTCGTCGACGCGTTGCTCCATAAAGGATATCGCGTCGGCATAGGCGACGGGGGCGTCGCTGATCAACCATTCGACGGTATCGTCGGTTTTTATCTTTTTTTCCGCGGTCATGGCATTTCCTTGCCGTGCTTGATTGCAGGGCCCGCATTTGGTATCCCCCACTGAGTAAAAATGTAAAGGAATTTGCGGTCGTGGCGGAACTGGTAGACGCGCAGCGTTGAGGTCGCTGTGGGAGCAATCCCGTGGAAGTTCGAGTCTTCTCGACCGCACC
>PTLL01000087.1 GCA_002938315.1 Alphaproteobacteria bacterium MarineAlpha3_Bin2
CGAGGCCGCTACGGCGTGGTGATCGGCTGGATCCTGCCGGTGGTTGGTGCGGCGCTGGCGATTGCCACACTATCCTGGCTTTACCAAGGCATCGACCTGAAACGGTTTCTCACCGCCGTCGAGTTCAACAATGGGGGGGTTGGACCTTGATTTTCGCCATAACAAACGCTCCCGAAGGTTTGAGGAATTTTACTGTAACGGATTTTGAAGGGAGCGTCCGCCGAGGGTGAGAATATTTTTTCCAATCTTCGGCAAACGAGGTTGCCTCCACCGGCTCTTACGCATAAAAAGTGTCCGAAGCTTTGCACAAGGCAGCCGGCGGATGCCAGACATTTCGAAAATTAAGCAAAAATCAGCCCTCCCTTTGGACGGACGAGCGAAGGAATTGAGAAAAATGACCGACCAAAAAACGCCCGACATTATTTACACCAAGGTCGACGAAGCCCCTGAACTCGCCAGCGTATCGTTCCTGCCGATCATCCAGGCCTTCACCAATCCGGCGGGGATCACAATCGGCACTAAGGATATTTCCCTCGCGGGCCGCATTCTGGCGCAATTTCCGGACCGCCTGACTAGCGAACAGCACCAATCCGATGATCTGGCCGAACTGGGCGAACTGGTGACCACTCCCGGCGCCAACGTGATCAAGTTGCCCAACATCAGCGCCTCCATCCCACAGTTGAATGCCGCCATCGCTGAACTGCAGGAAAAAGGCTACGACATGCCCGACTACCCTGAGAGCCCCGCCAATGATGCGGAAAAGGCAATCCAGGCCGCCTACGGCCGGGTGCTCGGCAGCGCCGTCAACCCGGTGCTGCGCGAGGGCAACTCCGACCGCCGCGCGCCTAACGCGGTCAAGGAATTCGTCAAGAAAAACCCGCACAGCATGGGCGCGTGGAGCAAGGACTCAAAGACCCACGTCACCACCATGGGCGTCAACGATTTCCGCTCCAACGAAATTTCTATGATCGTCGGTGATGCCTCCGTCGGCGAGGCTAATATCGTCTTCGTCGGCAAGGACGGACAGGAGACCGTTTTAAAAGCGGGCCATCCTTTAGCCTTAGGCGACGTCATCGATTCGACCTTCATGAACGCGAAAGCACTCCGCTCCTTCCTGGAAGAACAGGTCGCCGACGCCAAGGCTCAGGGCGTGCTGTTCTCACTCCACGTCAAGGCGACCATGATGAAGATTTCCGATCCGATCATCTTTGGCCATGCCGTGTCGGCGTACCTTAAGCCCGTTTTCGAGAAGCACGCAGACGCGCTCGCCGGTGTGGGTGTCAATCCGGACAACGGTCTGGGCGATCTTTATGCCAAGATTGAGGACCTCCCGGATGACCAAAAGGCCGACGTCAAGTCAGACATCGACGCCTGCATCGCCGACCAGCCCGATCTCTATATGGTCAATTCCGACCGCGGCATTACCAACCTGCACGTGCCGAGCGACGTTATCATCGACGCCTCCCTACCCGCCCTCATCCGTGCCGGCGGCAAGGCCTGGGGCCCGGATGGCAAGGAGCACGATACCAAATGCGTGATCCCCGATAGCAGCTATGCCGACGTCTACGACGCGACCATCGAATATTGCAAGGAACACGGCGCCTTCAACCCGAGCGAAATGGGCAGCGTGTCGAACGTCGGCCTGATGGCAAAGAAGGCGGAGGAATACGGCTCACACCCGCAGACCTTCAAAGCGCCCGCCGACGGCAAGATTAGGGTCGTCGATCATGCGGGGGCGACGTTGCTTGAGCATGACGTGGAAGAAGGCGACATCTGGCGCATGTGCCAGACAATGGACGAACCGATCCGGAACTGGGTTAAGCTCGGTGTCGCCCGGGCGCGAGCAACCGGCACGCCAGCGATATTCTGGCTGAATGCAGGCCGGGGCCACGACGCGCAATTGATCGATAAGGTCAACGCGTATCTGCTCGAACACGACACCGATGGCCTCGACATCCGTATTATGTCCCCCATAGAGGCGACCCGGTTTTCGCTCGAGCGCGTCAAGAACGGCCAGAACACGGTGTCGGTCACCGGCAACGTGCTTAGGGACTACCTAACCGACCTCTTCCCCATCTTGGAGGTCGGCACCAGTGCCAAGATGCTCTCCATCGTGCCGTTATTGAACGGCGGCGGATTATTCGAAACCGGCGCCGGCGGTTCCGCGCCCAAACACGTCCAGCAATTGATCGAGGAAGGCCATCTGCGTTGGGATTCCCTAGGCGAATTCTGCGCCTTGGGCGCTTCATTGGAACACCTCGCCGATACCAAGAACAACTCTAAGGCAGGGGTACTGGCGGCGGCGCTAGACAAGAGTATTGAGAAATTGCTCGATACCAATAAGTCGCCCAGCCGCAAGGTCAACGAAATCGACAACCGCGGCAGTCACTTCTATCTGGCGATGTATTGGGCGCAGGCCCTGGCGGCGCAGGATGACGACGCCGACCTGAAGGCCCACTTCACGCCGATGGCCGGTGCGATGACCGCCAACGAGGAAAAGATCGCGGACGAACTTCTGTCGGCACAGGGCGGCGCCGTCGACCTCGGCGGTTACTACCGTCCCGAAGTCGACAAGGTTGCCGCCGCGATGCGGCCGAGCCGGACGTTCAATGGAATCTTGGGGTAAGGCGACAACGAAAGACCATCAACGCCTCGAGTCCTTGCGCCTACAAATGGCTGGTCAGCACTTCTTCTTTGGGTTCCGGCTGGGCGGCAAGGGCCGGGAATACATCTTCGGGTTCCGCGACCATGGTAAACAGTTCGGCCACCGCCGAATGGGCGAATCCACTGTCCACGGTGCGCCGGATTAGGTCCTCAAAAACCGACCAGTATCCGTCCGTGTTGAGGACAACGACCGGCTTGGCGTGAAGCTGGAGCTGTTTCCAGGCGATGATCTCCAAGGTTTCGTCGAGGGTGCCCAAACCGCCGGGCAGCACCACGAAGCCGTCGGCGAGTTCGAACATCCGGGTTTTGCGCGCGTGCATGGAACCGGTGACGATTTGCTCGGTCACCGCGTCGTTGCCGACTTCCAGGTCTTTGAGAAATTCCGGTATAATGCCAATGACTTCACCACCGCCGGCCAGCACCGCGTCCGCCACCACCCCCATCAGGCCGATGCGGCCGCCGCCGTAAACAAGACGAATGCCGCGATCGGCCATCTGTTCCCCCAGCCGGCGCGCCGCCGCCTCATAGGCCGGGCTTTCGCCAGTTTTAGACCCGCAAAAAACGCAAAGAGAGGAAATTTCGGTCATGATTAAATTTTCGCCTTATATTAAGTCTTGGTAGAAATTAGGGGCAATGTATAGGAAGGCACCGGGAAATTCGAGCCTTGGGTAAACCCTGACCCCAATCTTAAAAGGACTTCACGAAATGCTGACTGGACCCCATAGGGAACCCCAGGCACACTCCGATGAACGAAAATTAAAACATCAAGGGAGAAAGATTCTGAGCAAACCCATCCTCATCGCCGCGGCCCTGGTATTGGCTATTTTCGGGCTGATCGCCGTTCCGGCCGTGGCCCAGGAAGAAGCCGCTATAAAGCATCGCAAAGCGGTGATGAAAGCCATCGGCGGCCACATGGGTGCCATGGGCGGTATTCTCAAGGGCCAAGCCAAATATCCCGGTGGCTTAATGATCCATGCCCGCGCTATGGCGGATCTGGCAAAAGTCGCTGCCCATGTTTTCCCTAAGGGCTCGGATTTTGGTGAGACCCGGGCGAAAGGGTAAATCTGGGCAAAGCCCGGCGAATTCAAGAAAGTGGTCATGACCTTCCAAATGGAATCGGCGAAGCTGGCGAAGGTCGCCGAAGGCGGCGATATGAAGGCCTTCGGTGCACAGTATAAGGCGATGGCGAAGAATGCTTGCGGCGCTTGCCATAAGGCCTTCCGGGAGAAAAAAATAATCCCTGAAACCGTGTTTCATAAGGGCCGGTTGGTTGGTCTGACCGCAGCCATCCTGGTAGTTGCGGCGGCGCCGTCCTTTGCCGACGGCGATATCAAACGGGGACAATACCTGTTTGACGCCGCCGGTTGCGCCGGCTGTCATACGGACCATAAAAACAAGGGCGCGTTGCTGGCCGGCGGTCGCAAACTGAAAACGCCATTCGGTATCTTTTCCAGCCCCAACATTACGCCCGACCCCGCCAACGGGATCGGCGGATGGAGCGATTCCGAATTCATCCGGGCGCTCCGTGATGGCATCTCCCCGGATGGCGAACACTATTTCCCGGTCTTTCCCTACCCGTCCTACACCGGCATCACGGATCAAGACCTTACCGACATCAAGGCTTACATTTTCACCCTACCCGAAGCGGCGACGCCCAATAAACCCCATGAGGTATCTGCGCCGTTCGGATGGCGGTTCTTGTTGCCCATATGGAAAGCGCTTTTTTTCAGCCGTGGCCCGTATCGATCCGATCCCGCAAAAAGCAGGGAATGGAACAGGGGCGCTTATATAATCAATGCCCTCGGCCATTGCGGGGAATGCCACACGCCCAGGAATGCGTTGGGTGGAATAAAGGCTGACATGGCCCTGGCCGGCCCCAGCCAAGGCCCCGAAGGCGGGATCATTCCTAATATCACACCCGACAAGAAAACCGGCATTGGCCGCTGGTCGGACGATGATTTGAAGGAGCTGTTGCAATCGGGAATGCTTCCGGACAGCGATTTTGTCGGTAGTGAAATGGGGGAGGTCGGCGATCAGGCGACCAGCAAGATGAGCGACGCTGACATCAACGCGATGATCGTGTACCTACGTTCTCTGCCCCCCATTCATAACGCGGTCGAGTCGAAAAAGAAGAAACAGCCCGGCCTTGAATAATGCTATGATAAATTCGATTCTATTCGGGAGAGATTTCACCTTGCCGATAAAACCTCTGGTTTTCGTAGCTGCTATTGGCGGCACCGCGGTTGCCGCCGCCATTGGCGTCAATGTTTTCCTGTGGCAAGACGAGGTCAAGGTCACGCTCACCGCTACACCAACCCCCGCCCAGGCGCCGGCAAAAACCGCCAGTCCCGAGATTACAGCGGAAACCCCGCCCAGCTTCGACGTTGTCCGCGTCGACCCCGGCGGCGATGCGGTCATGGCGGGCCGAGCCCGGCCGGGAAGCAAAGTGGTCATTCTCGACAACGGCAAGCCGATCGGTGAAGTCAAAGCCGACCCCCGTGGCGAATGGGTGTTCGTTCCAACCCAGGCACTTTCTCCAGGAAGCCGGGAGTTAACCCTGACCATGCATTATGCCGATGGTAAGACCATGGTTTCCGACGATGTTGTCGTTTTGGTGGTTCCCGAACCCGCCAAGGATATTGCCGGGCGTGCTTCGAAGGAAGGAACGATCGGCGCCTTGGTGCTCAAAACACCCCGGTCCGGGGGCGCCAGCACCGTTTTGCAAAAGCCATCAGGCGTGCAAAGACCCCCGGATTTGAAAAAACTACCGGGGTTGCAAAGACCGCCTGAGTTGAAAAAAGCGCCAAGCAATGTTCCGCCAGGCCTTAGCGTCGAAACCATCGATTATGACGACGATGGGCGGCTGGTCATCAGCGGCCGGGCCCGAATGGAGTCATGGGTAAATGTTTATCTGAATAATAATTTTATTGGCCGCGCCAAATCCGGCAGCATCGGGATTTGGCGTTTGAGCCCAGAGGGCGTTGTCAACCCGGGGCACTATACCCTCCGTGCCGACCAAATCGATGCCGCCAACAAAGTTACGGCCCGGGTGTCGATGCCGTTTTCCAGGGCTGCCCAGGTGGTTAACCTGCCGCCCGAACCCTTCGTCATCGTACAGCCCGGCAATTCCCTGTGGCGGCTGGCGCGGCGCACCTATGGCCAGGGAACCCGCTACACCACCATTTACCAGGCCAACAAGGAACAGGTTAAAGATCCCGACCTGATCTTTCCCGGCCAGGTGTTGGCGTTGCCTGCGATCAATTGATCCACTACGTGCCTCGGCCCTTGGGCGATCAGGCGGGAACGACTAGTATACGTTTTCTTGAAATTGGATAGGCCCAAGGTTCGTTGAAAACTCTTTTGGTTCCCATACACCCTGCGGGGTGGCCGTTTATAGCGCTGTTCGCCGCTGGCACAGTGGCGTTGAACCTGTTTTCCGTCGCCCTTGGGATCGCCGGCGTGGTCTTGACGCTGTGGTGCGTCTATTTCTTTCGCGACCCGGAACGGATCACGCCGGTGCGCGAAGGCCTGATCATCAGCCCCGCCGACGGGGTCGTGAAGATGATCGACAAGGCGCCGCCGCCGAAAGAATTGAACATGGGCGACAAAGACCGCTGGCGCATTTGCGTGTTCATGAACGTTTTTAACGTGCATGTGAACCGAATTCCCATCAGCGGCACCGTGACGGCCCTCAACTACCGACCCGGAAAATTTCTCAATGCGTCCCTGGACAAGGCCAGTGAACTCAACGAACGCCAAAGCCTGGGTCTGACCCTGGACGGCGGCAAGGATATCGCCTTCGTTCAAATCGCCGGACTTGTCGCCCGGCGTATCCTTTGTGACGTGACCGAAGGCAAGGAAATGAAAACCGGGGAAAGATTTGGTATGATCCGTTTCGGCAGCCGCGTCGACGTTTACCTGCCCGATGGCGTTAAACCGATGGTCGCCGTCGGGCAAACCGCTATTGCGGGCGAAACCGTGATCGCCGATATTCAGGCGAAGGAACCGGTCCGCGCCGGTGAAACGCGCTAGTCACTACCTGGGTACCACGACCATGAAAAAACCACGCGCCACCGGTAACGACCACAAAAAAAGATTCCGCGGCCTATCCCTCAACCACATGATTCCCAATATGCTGACCTTGTTGGCGCTGTCGGCGGGTCTGACGGCCATCCGATTTGCGCTCGACGGAAAATGGGAACACGCGGCAATGGCCATCGTCGTCGCCGGTATCCTGGATGCCTTGGACGGACGAATCGCGCGGCTTCTCAAGGGCGCCAGCAAATTCGGCGCCGAATTGGATTCCCTATCTGATTTCGTCTGTTTTGGTGTCTCGCCGGCGCTAATTCTGTATCTGTGGACGATGCGCGACGCGGGCCGGCTGGGATGGGTCGTGGTCATGCTGTTTGCTATCTGTTGCGGGCTGCGGTTGGCACGCTTCAATGTAATGATGGAAGACCCGGACGCACCGCCCTGGAAGTCACGTTTTTTTACCGGCATCCCGGCACCCGCTGGCGGAGGACTGGCCTTGTTACCAATAGCCTTATCGTTTCAATTGGGCGATGGCTTTTTTCGCCAATCTTGGGTCGCCGGTATTGTTCTGTTGGTGGTGGGGGGAATGATGGTCAGTACCATTCCCACCTATTCATTTAAAAATTTAAAGATCAGCCGCGGCTGGATTCTGCCGACGATGTTGATTGCCGGGGCCGTTATCATTCTTTTGATCAACGCCCCTTGGATAACCCTATCGGTGATCGGTTTCGCCTATATTGCTTCTTTCCCCATCAGCATCCGCGACCACAAGGCACTGATAAATGCCGATAAGGATGCGTCCCCGAAATCCTAAACCGGCTTCATTAGTATTTATTGGCGGCGATCCTTCTCATCACGCCGATCCTCATTTGTTTCGCGCCGGTCCTCATAATTACGGCAACCTGAATACCACATGAAGATTTTCGGTGGTGACTTTTTTGGCGGTTTGCGTCGACAATCCGCCAAGCCCGGTCCGTATTATATGGGCTCGCAAAAAAAGCTAACGAGTTGAAAAAACGCGAAATTTCACTGGCGCACACCTCCCGAAAACTTCCCCGGGAACTTCGCGATAAGCAGCATAACCGAATTTTTTTATAGCATGGATTAGGGTTTATTTGGTGGCCGCGCCGTGACAAGGTTCGGGCCTTCAATTCTGACAGGATTTCAAGAACATGGCGGCGGAAAACTGGAGCCGCAAAACCTGGTTTCTGGCCGGGCCGGTGATGTTGTCGAATATCTCGGTGCCGCTTTTGGGCGCCGTGGATACCGCCGTCGTCGGCCATCTTCCCGGGCCCCATTACCTGGGCGCGGTCGCCGTCGGTGCGTTGATCTTCAGCGTCATCTATCAAGGCTGCAACTTCCTCCGCATGGGAACCACGGGCCTGACGGCGCAGTCGCTCGGCGCGCGCGATCCGGACGAAGTGCGCACCTGGCTGGCGCGGGCGGGGTTACTGGCGATCTGTGTCGGAGTCCTTTTAATTGCCCTGCAATCGCCGGTCATTTGGGCATCTTTGAAGATCGTCAATCCCGGCCCCCAGGTGCAGCCCCTGGCCGATGCTTATTTTTCCATACGCATCTGGGGGGCGCCGATGGCGCTTTTAAATCTGGCCATGCTGGGCTGGTTTTTCGGCATTCAAAACACCCGCGCCGCGCTGGCAACGCAGATTTTCATGAACGGCGTCAACATCGTGCTCGACCTATGGTTTGTCCTGGGCCTTGGCTGGGGCGTCGAAGGCGTCGCCTGGGCGACTCTGATTTC
>PTLL01000088.1 GCA_002938315.1 Alphaproteobacteria bacterium MarineAlpha3_Bin2
TGTTCGCGTCGAATTCATCGGTCGAGAGTTTCTTTATGCGGTGCGCGTAGACACTTCAGACGGCTTCGAACTCTGTCCCGCCGATGTTTGCGAACTGGAAGATCCGGCCTGCATGTTCGAGGCCGGCAACGACCCGGCGCAAATCGGGAAATTTGAGATCCTTGAGAACTTCGAGCCCCCGTTCCTTTCCGCCATGCAACAGGTGATGCGGCAAAACGACATCCATATCGCCGGGTTCGAATTCATCGTCGACAAGGCGGGAAAAGCCTACGTCTACGACATCAACACGAACACCAACTACAACCCTGATGCCGAACGCCGCGCCGGTGTCTCGGCGATGGAACGGCTTGCCGTGTATCTGGAGGGGGTGTATCGGGAATTGCCGCTGCCCGATACGGCCAAGGTGCTGCAACACGCGTGAATTAGGGATAGGCCGCTGCCGCCCTCAAAAGGTATTTTCCGGGGGCCGTACAATTCGAATTTGTAAGATTTGGAAACGCCAACCCTCGTGGTCGTATGTCCGCTATTGGATTAGCGGACTCTTTTCCACACCCAGAATTATGTCTGCTTATCCCTTGAAAGCGGACATCCATAGCCGTTACGTCTGAGGTCTGCTTGTAAACGACAAGTCGTTGCGCGATAAGGGTAGGGGGAGCGTGGGACCTTATTGTAGTGTTTCTACGGCCCGATCGTCATCCTTCGGTCAAGGACCTCAACACCTCAATAATACTAACGCGCCACGGGGCAGATGGATTCCACCCATTGCAACTCTCGAGCCCCAATTTGACTTACTACCGCTAAAGGAAGCTACCGGCGTTGATACTGCGCCGCGCCAAACAGGTTTTTTTTCGCTTCTTCGTCATCTTCGATACCGAGCTTGCGGGCGTCGGCGAGCACCTTGAGTGCGCGCACCACCGCCGGGCGGGCGTTGATGGCATCGAACCAGCGTTTGACGTTGGGGAAATCATCCAGACGCTGGCCTTGGCTCTCGTAGGACCGGGTCCATGGAAAGGTGGCGATGTCAGCGATGGAATAGTCGCCGGCCAGGTATTCTTCTTCCCCCAGCCGCCGGTCCAAAACGCCGTAAAGGCGGCCTGACTCGTTGGTGTAGCGGTCGAACGCGTAGGGGATTTTTTCGGGTGCGTATTTGCGGAAGTGATGGGCTTGGCCGAACATCGGCCCAATACCGCCCATCTGGAACATCAGCCATTGAACAACCAAATACCTTGCCGCCGTTTCCGAGGGCATGAATTTACCGGCTTTTTCGGCCAGATACATCAGGATGGCGCCGGATTCGAACAGGCTGTAGGGCTTTCCGTCCGGACCATCGAGATCGACCATTGCCGGCATCTTGTTATTGGGACTGATCTTCAAGAACTCGGGATTAAACTGGTCGCCCTTGCTGATATTGATGGGATGAACCGTGTATGGCTGCCCGGTTTCCTCTAACATGATGTGAATTTTATGACCGTTGGGCGTCGGCCAGGTATAGAGGTCGATCATTGTTAATCCTTTTGCGACAATGAGATGCAGCGGGTAAAGTTCAGGCTGAACGGGCGTGAACCCGACAGGCCTTTTTTATGACCGGGAGATCATTACATGGATAAACCGCTTTTACATCTGGTTTTCGGAGGTACCGTCTCGGACCCGCAGGGAACCGATTTCATTGACCCGGACGATCTCGACATTATTGGCATTTTTCCAAACAACAATTCGGCGACTAAGGCTTGGCGGGGCGCCAGTCAGGCGCGCGTTGATGAAGCCAATGTCAAATACGTGATCGTCCATCTACACCGTATGCTGGACCCGGATCACCCGGCGGAATTCCTCGAACGCCGGGGCGAGTCGTAATAACCGCCCCCAAATCATCCCCACACGCGGGCCGGAAATGGGCCTTGCGCGATCTTAATAACGTATTGATTTATAGTCATCTTTAGGCCGGTAAGCCGATGAGCAGGACCTAGGCCGTCTCATCATCGTGGTTTAAAGTGCCGGTGTCCTGTGTCTCTTGCTGGGGCGGGTCTTCACTCACTATTGAGGATTGATTTTGGCTGCGCTCTTTCTGTTTGCGGTATTGCCCAAGGTCAACGATTTTAGCAGTCATGTCATGGCCCCCCAATCGACAATTGATGACCATCATACTATCCCTAGAGTGGGTTTGAGAAAACCCGCAATGTCATTTCCGGTCTCTAATCGCCGCTAAAAGGTCATCATAGCTTTCACAGGAGGAAAATTGGGGAAACTCGGCTTTCACGTTGTCCGGGGACCGGAACAGAATTCCCTTGTCGGCTTCGCTCAGCATGCTGATGTCATTATAGGAATCGCCTGCCGCCGTCACCCGGAACCGTAAGTCCTTAAACGCCTGGACGGCATGGCGCTTATGATCTTTCATGCGCAGCTTGTAACCGGTAATGGTGTCCTCTTCGCTGATAAGATGGTGGCAGAACAACGTCGGCCAATCCAATTGGCGGACCAGCGGCTGGGCGAATTCATAAAATGTATCGGATAGGATCAACACCTGGGCGGATTGGCGAAGGTCGCCTAAGAACGCGGCCGCCCCGTCCATGGGCCCCATCTCCTGGATCACCGCCTGGATATCACCAAGTCCCAACCCATTTTCCGCCACCACCCGAAGACGTTGGCTCATTAACTTATCGTAATCTGGGATATCACGCGTCGTCGCCCGCAAGGCGTCGATCCCGGTGCGCTCGGCGACCTCAATCCAGATCTCCGGGATCAGGACACCTTCAAAATCCAAACACACGACTTCCACTACGTTTCCCCTTATTGGTGAGTGTGTATAGCAGCCCCGTTCTCAACCGGAAAGGCGCGCCCGAATATCCCTGAATACGGCTTCGAACATGGCTTCGGTCAAGCGGCCCGTATTGGTGTTATAGCGCGAACAATGATAGCTGTCGGCGAGGACAAGGCCACCGGGTAGATCATGAAATTGCCGGTGGCCGAATTTCCAAAGGCTTTTCTTTTCGCCAAGGGTCGCCAATACCGCCCCATGCGCCAGGGTTCCCAGCGCCAGGATAATCCGAAGGCGTTTGAGGCTACTGATTTCATCTTCCAAAAACCGGCGGCATGCGGTGACTTCGGCGCCGACGGGTTTATTTTGCGGCGGCACGCAACGAACGGCATTGGTGATCCGGCAATCCAAAAGTTTCAACCCGTCATCGGACCGGGCCCCGTATTCACCTCCGGAAAAACCGAACTTTGCCAGAGTCGCGTATAACAGGTCGCCGGCAAAATCGCCGGTAAACGGGCGACCGGTTTGATTGGCGCCCCGAAGTCCCGGCGCCAGCCCGACAATCAGCAGCGCCGCATCCAAACCGCCGAACGCAGCCACCGGGGCGTTGTGCCAATCAGGGAATTCGACTCGGTTGGCAAGGCGGAAATCCCACAGGCGCGGACATAACGCACAATCCGGGCCCGGTTCGCTCACCGTTGCGGCAATAGGGGAGGCGGGGGTCGTCACCGTCCCGGACACCCTCTAAGCGATCTCCACTTCGGGGTCGAATTCTTGTTCATGCACGGGCGGCACCTCTACCGGACCCTCGTCTTGGCCATGGCCGGAAACGCGCTGGATATGCTCTTTAAGGCTTGTAAGCTCAATGAATGCATCGGCTTGACGACGAAGTTCGTCAGCGATCATCGGCGATTTGGACTGCATGGTGCTGACCACGGTGACGCGTAGACCCTTTCGTTGGACCGCCTCCACCAAACGCCGAAAGTCACCGTCACCGGAAAAAATTACCGCATGATCGATGCTGTCGGCAATTTCCATCAAATCGACGGCCAATTCGATGTCCATGTTGCCCTTGATTTTCTTGCGCCCGGAAGGGTCGGTGAATTCCTTGGCCGGTTTGGTCACCATGGTGTAGCCGTTATAGTCCAGCCAATCCACCAGCGGGCGGATCGGGGAGTATTCCTGGTCTTCTAACAAGGCGGTGAAATAAAAGGCCCGGATCATCTGACCTTGATCGGAAAAATATTTCAAAAGGCGTTTGTAGTCGATGTCAAAATCAAGCCCTTTGGCGGCGGCGTAGAGGTTTGATCCATCGATGAAAAGCGCTATACGCTCTTGAGGATAAAAACTCATGGTACAAAATCCCTTCTTTTAAAATTCTGATACCCGGAACAATAATTTTCCGGATTTCACGCCCCCGGCGGAAATACCTTCGCAAAAAAAGCGACGCCGTTGGGCGCACCGGCTAAAAATGGTCAAAACCACCCGGCTTTTTATATTTGGGGGGTTTTTGGCCTCATACAAGATTATTTGGAAATATTCGCTTTGATCCTGATTGCCATCGGCGCAAATCTTCCCAGTCCACGCTACGGTGAGCCCCGCGCCACCTGCGGCGCCGCCCTGACCGCCCTGGCCGAGGCGGAGCTTTCCATCGCCCAACGGTCGCGCTGGTATAAAAGCGCTCCAGTGCCGATTTCCGATCAGCCCTGGTATATCAACGGCGCCGTACGCGTCAAAACGGCGCTGCCCCCTGTGGCTCTGATGACCTTATTGCTGGAAATCGAGGAATCCTTTGGCCGTAGCCGCAATCTGGCCAACGAGGCCAGGTTTCTGGACTTGGACCTACTGGCTTACGGTGAACTGGCCCTGGAGACGACCCTTAATGGGGAGGGGTCCGGGAGGTTGCAATTGCCCCATCCCCGTCTACATGAGCGCGCCTTCGTCCTGCTGCCGTTGCTGGATATCGCCCCGGATTGGCACCATCCGGCCACGGGGCAAAGCGTTGAGGACATGATTGCCAACCTTCCTGCCGGTCAGCAGACCGAAGTGATCGCTGATGCCGGCGGCGCCCATGGCACCGAGTGGCAGGAAAAGGCCTCGCTTTAAGGGGGAAAGGGGAAGGTAGGCTTTTTTTAAGTTTTTTCAGGCTATTGTCTTGCTTTCAGGGGCTAGCAAAATATATAAACAGCGTCCCAGAGGTTCCTGATCATTCCCTAAGGAGTTGCCCCGATGGCTCGAGTCACCGTCGAAGATTGCGTCACCAAAATTCCCAACCGTTTTCAGCTTGTCATGTTGGCGTCTCAACGTGCCCGAAACATCTCCGCCGGCGAGGCGTTGAATGTGGAACGCGACAACGATAAAAACCCTGTCGTCGCCCTGCGCGAAATTGCCGATGACCTGATCGACCATGATGAACTCGAAGAATCCTTAATCAAGGGATTACAGAAGTTCGTCGAAATGGATGACCCCGAAGAAGACGACGTCGACTTGATCGCCATCCAACAGGAACTGGACGCCGAAGAGGGCGTCACCCCGCCGGCTGCCCCCGCGAGTACCGTCCTTGATGACGCCAATAACGCCCCAACACCGGGCGGCGCAGAAGCCAGCGACAAAGGGAAATAAACTCACAATCAGAGGTATTTGCATGCGGCGGCAAAAGGACACACCCGAACTTTACAGCCGCCGCTCCTGCGCCCAGAAAACGTTTCGCTTTCGCGCCATCGGCCCCGCCACCAAAACCGGCATCAGACCCAAGATCAGGGTTGCTGGGGGGCCTATCCCATGATCAGACAATTCGAACTCGTCGAACGGGTCAAAGCCTATGACCCCAGCGCCGACGAGGAGGCGCTTAACCGCGCGTACGTTTTCGCCATGAAGGTGCATGGCACCCAAACCCGCTTGTCGGGAGACCCTTATTTTTCCCACCCGCTCGAGGTCGCCGGTATTTTGACCGATTATAAGGTCGATATGGCTTCCATTATCACCGCCCTTCTGCATGACACCGTCGAAGATACGGAGACGACCCTCAAAGATATCAAAAAAAGTTTCGGTAAGGATGTCTCCCGCCTGGTTGACGGCGTCACCAAGCTGACGCGTATCGAATTCCAGTCCGATCAGGCCAAACAGGCCGAAAATTTTCGTAAGTTCGTGCTCGCCATGTCTGAAGACATCCGGGTTCTATTGGTCAAGCTGGCCGACCGATTGCACAACATGCGCACCCTCCATTACATCAAAGACCCCGGAAAACGCCGCCGCATCGCCTTGGAAACCATGGATATCTACGCGCCGTTGGCCGAGCGCATCGGCATGCAGGGAATGAAAAACGAACTGGAAGACTTGGCCTTCGGGGAATTGAACCCCGACGCCCGCAAATCCATTCTCAAACGGCTCGACTTTCTTCGCGAAAAGGGTGGAGACCTGATTCCGAGGATCATCACCGAGTTAGAAAAAACCCTCGCCGATAAAGGCATTAATGCGGTCATCGAAGGACGCGAAAAAACCCCTTATTCGGTGTGGGACAAGATGCAGGACCAGGACCTCGGCTTCGAACAACTGTCCGACATCATGGCCTTTCGGGTCATTGTCGACACGATTGAGGATTGCTATCTCACTCTTGGAATTGCCCATGGTGCCTATCCGGTGGTGCCGGGCCGTTTCAAGGATTACCTGTCGACGCCAAAACCGAATGGATACCGTTCCCTCCATACCGGTGTTTTCGGGCCGGAACGCCAACGCATCGAACTCCAAATCCGAACCGCCGAGATGCACGACATCGCCGAACACGGCGTTGCCGCACACTGGAATTACAAGGAAGGCGAAGGCGGGGGCAAAAACGCTGGCGCCGCTCCTCAATACCGATGGCTCCGTGAACTCCTGGACATCATCGAGCATGCCGCCGAACCGGAGGAATTCCTGGAGCATACCAAGCTCGAAATGTTCAAGGACCAGGTATTCTGCTTCACACCGCGCGGCGATTTGATCACCCTGCCCAAAGGCGCGACCCCCGTGGACTTTGCCTATGCAGTCCATTCCGAGGTCGGCGACCGTTGCGTCGGCACCAAGATTAATGGCCGTATGATGCCACTCAGGAGCGAACTGCGTAACGGCGACCAAGTCGATATCATCACATCGGAGGCGCAAACGCCGTCCCCGACGTGGGAAAGCTTCGTCGTTACCGGTAAGGCGCGATCAAGAATCAGGCGGTATATCCGCTCCCAGGAAAGTGATGAATACACGAAATTAGGCACCGCCATCCTGGAAAGGGCATTCGAGGACGAGGGCTACAAATTCACCAACAAGGCGATCAGAAACGTACTGAAGGTTTTCAAGCAAACTAAGGTCAAAGACCTTTTCGCCAAGGTCGGCGCCGGTGTTCTAACCGGCCGCGAGGTCGTCGAGGCGGTATTCCCCGGAATCCGTAAAAAGAAAGATGATGGTAAAATCGTTCCTTTGGCCCATGCCCGTGACAAGCAGGCGAAAGCCAGGAGCGGCAAAGGCGGCAAGGAAGACGGCGTTTCCATCAAGGGCCTGATTCCCGGCATGGCACTTCATCTCGCCAATTGCTGCCATCCGCTGCCGGGCGATCGGATCGTCGGCATTGTCACCACCGGAAAGGGCGTCACCATCCATACTATCGACTGCGACACCCTCGAAGATTTCGTCGACGCGCCGGAACGTTGGCTCGACGTTTCCTGGGATGTGGGAAATGATGACCAGGAAATTCACGTTGGCCGCATCCATCTAGCGGTGCTTAACGTACCGGGGAGCCTCGGCGACCTGTCGACGGTCATCGCCAGGAACGACGGCAATATATCAAACTTGAAGATTACCGAACGCTCTACTCAGTTTTTCAATATGCTGATCGATATTGAGGTTCGTGACGTCAAACATCTCACCGACATCATTGCCGCCCTTCGCGCCGACCCGGCTATCAATTCTGTGGAAAGGGCGCGCGGCTAATTTTCGGCTTTGTTTATTATTGCTGATCGGCGAAGTTTCTCTTCAACCCTCAAGGGCCTATATTCCGGGCATGTTTAAACGCCGAACACCAATAACCCTGGTCCAAAAAATTAAAGGCTTCTTTTGGCCGTCCATCGGCTGGCGGCGGGCCGGCGCCTATACCATGCACCGGCTGGCCCGAATGCCCGGCTCGGCATACTCCATCGCCGGAGGATTTGCCTGCGGGGCGGCGATGTCATTTACGCCTTTAGTCGGCCTGCATTTCATTTTTGCGGCGATCCTGGCGTGGATCATCCGGACCAATATTCTGGCGGCGGCCATCGGCACCGCGGTGGGCAATCCGTGGACCTTTCCCTTCATCTGGACATGGCTGTATCAATCCGGTTCCTGGCTGACCTCCAGCGACCGGCCGGAAGGCATGGAGCCGCCGGAATTTACCGTGCTTTTCGGTCGTATGATGGAAGGGTTTCTACGCTTTGACATGCAATACCTGATGGAGACCACAGGCCCTGTTTTCTGGCCAATGCTGGTCAGCAGCATTCCCACTGGAATCGTAGTATGGCTAGTTTTCTATTTGACATTAAAGTATATGGTTCGGGGTTATCAGAAGCGCCGACAAAGAAGGCGCGGCGCCGGATATATCACCACCAAGGAACTTTAAAGA
>PTLL01000089.1 GCA_002938315.1 Alphaproteobacteria bacterium MarineAlpha3_Bin2
TGGTCTGGAACTCAACATCGGAGGTTTTGGACCATGAGGCGTTTATTTTGGTTGTCGGATCGTCAGTTTGAACTGATTAAGCCACATTTGCCATACCGTACTCCGGTTGCTTAAAAAAAGCATGATCGTGGATGGGGGAGACGACGAATGAGATATGCAATCAGGCTAATTTGTCCAATAGGCGCTGACGTTAGACAATCTCAGCATTAACCCGGACCGATTGGCCGGGATGTATGATTCAGGCCGCCACCGTGAAAACCCCGAAAACCCTCATGACCCAGCGCGATTGAGGCCCCAGTCGTATTCGTAATCGTCGATGGCATTGCGGCCACGGAGGGCATCCAGCAGCCCTGGTTTGGCATATTCCCTAAGATGAGCGATCACGCTTTCCTGGGTTCCACCGAAATCTTCGGAGAACCAGGCGTAAATTTTTGACACAATCAGATTGCCGTCTTTGATGCGCACCCCACGCGGATGATTGATATAGCTGTAAGCGGCGAGTTCCAATAGTTGGCTGATGTTGCCCCCAGTAAAAGCGACCGGGATCAGGTTCGGGCACCCGATGGAGGCACAGTTGACGGCATAATGAACCCGCGCATCGCGCCAGATCGGCCGCAAAATCCGGTGTTCGATATCGTTGAGGGTGAGCGCCACGCCCTCTACCTCAATGACTTTTTTGTACCAGGGGGAATCCAAATCCTGGATGCTGGTAACTGGATAGGAGTCGATGATGAGGCGTACCGTCAGCGCGTTATAGAGGTTGATCCAGAACGCCTTCTGCACGGGGCGGCCATAAAGGCTGATCGGGGTTTTGGCCATCCGGTCCAGGTAATCCGCGAGGGCCGCCTTTCCTCCTTCACCGAGCCGGCCATAGGCGACCCGGTTGACGCCGTTGCTGTCTTTTTTGACATATGTCTTAAGAAATCGGTCCCAGAGGCGGTGGTCGATGGCTTCCCGGGATACCGGATTGAAGGCCTGCCAGCGCGGCCATAAATCAGCCTTCGGCGCCAGCACCGATTCGAGAAACGTGAAACCCAACAGCGGCGTGATCAACATTGCGACGACGACCGGACGCAACAGGGTGGTGGGGATGTGTTGCCAAATCATAGGCATGGCATAAAACCGTCCCCGGCATTTGTAAATCCACGCCTGTTCACATCTTCGTTCCCTTCGGTCACTACGATGAACCAGAAATCCTCCCTTATGCAATCAGGCTAATTTGTCCCATAGGCGCTGACGTTAGACAATTGCACATAAAGGTTTTTAGCCTCTGACATTAGCGGCGCAGAGGACACAATGGTTGCCCCCGCAGAGCGTTCAACAAGAAACCTTCTGAAGGGGTCATCGGTGGTTCGCCACCGGAGCGTCAGCCAATCCTCATCTAGCTTGGCAGCAAGAGAGGTTACTTTGGATTTTGCGACCTTGAATGACTTGGTGCGGAGGGAAAAGACGATGCGCGGCAGCGTGTAATGACACTTTAGGTCCACTGGCACACGCCTAGAAAAATAGTAAACGCCCCTCTTATTGAAGATATATGGTGCCTCATTGGTCAACCACATGGTCTACCCTCCAAACTAGCTAATGCTAAAACCGCTTGGATACCAATAGGTTGGGCAAAATATGCAGTGAGAAATGGTGCCGCCGGAAAGAATCGAACTTTCGGCCTCGCCATTACCAATGGCGCGCTCTACCCCTGAGCTACGGCGGCGTTGAGAAGCGGGCGCACAATGCCATAGGGCCTTTGCGGGTGCAAGAGGTCCATTATCATCGTTCCCTGGCCTAAGCACGGGTTGACGGGCGGGGGGGGATTGACCCACCATGAGGGTGCGATTCGCTGACTTTGAAGGAGTCAACCATGGCGAAAAGGCGAAAACCGGGGCGGCCGGGAAGAAACGCCGCCGATCTTGCGAATAGAACCGTTCCCGGCGAAAAGAAATCACCGGGCCGCGAAGACCGCTTAGTCCAGCAGCTTCGCGGCAACCTGTCTAAGCGCAAGGTCCAGGCCCACACCCGCCACAGCCCCCGCGGTAAATAAACGGGGAATAATAACAGGGTTAATAAGGGCCCCAATTTGGCCATGTTAACGGCCTACTTTCGGCCACGGCGGAAATTGACCTGGGGATATTTATGGACCGCATCCTTATTCGCGGCGGCACGCCACTTCGGGGTACCATCCCCATCGGCGGCGCCAAAAACGCGGCATTGCCGCTGATGGCAGCCAGCCTGTTGACGGACGAAACGTTGACGCTATCGAATCTGCCGCACCTAGCCGATATTTCAACGATGTCGAAGCTGATTCGTAAACTGGGGGTCAAGGTCTCCATGGACGGCGACGCCGACGGCGGCGGCCATGTCGGCCGGGTTTTTGGCCTGACGGCGAAGGATACCAGCAACACCACCGCGCCCTATGATCTGGTCCGCAAAATGCGGGCCTCGGTGCTGGTGCTGGGTCCGATGTTGGCCCGGGCCGGTCGCGCCAGGGTGTCGTTGCCCGGCGGCTGCGCCATCGGCACCCGGCCGGTGGACCTGCACTTGCAGGCGCTGGAGCAACTGGGCGCCGAGATCGAACTCAACGAGGGCTATATCGAGGCCCGCGCCGAAAAGGGCTTGGTCGGGGGACATGTGGTTTTCCCCATGGTTACGGTCGGCGGCACCGAAAACCTTCTGATGGCGGCCTCGCTGGCGAAAGGGGAAACGGTGCTGTCCAACGCCGCCCGCGAGCCCGAAGTCGCCGATCTGGCCAAATGCCTGGTCGCCATGGGGGCAACCATCGACGGCATCGGGTCTGATACGCTAACCATCCAAGGGGTGGAACGGTTGCATGGGGCGACCCACGCCGTCGTTCCCGACCGCATCGAGACCGGCACCTATGCTATTGCCGCGGCGATCACCGGCGGTGAGTTGACCTTACAAGGCGCGCGGGCAGACCTGTCGGAGGCGGTAATCAAAATTTTGACGTCGGCCGGCGTTGAAATTGCCGAAACCAGTGACGGCCTTCATATCGCCCGCACCAATGGGCCTCTGCAGGGCGCCGATATGATGACTGACCCTTATCCCGGCTTTCCCACCGACATGCAGGCCCAAATCATGGCGTTGATGTCGGTCGCCAGGGGCGCCTCCATGATCACCGAAACTATCTTTGAAAATCGTTTTATGCACGTGCCGGAACTGTGTCGCATGGGCGCCGATATTAACGTTCATGGGTCGTCCGCTATCGTCCGGGGAGTCGAGGGATTATCCGGCGCACAGGTCATGGCTACCGATTTGCGCGCCTCGGTGTCGCTGGTGCTGGCGGGACTGGCGGCTGAGGGGGAGACGGTTATCAACCGCATTTACCACCTGGACCGGGGCTATGAGCGCCTGGAAGACAAACTTTCGACCTGCGGCGCCGATATCAGGCGTGCGGCCGAATAAACGCTTTTCGCAACTGCGAACTAGCTAAATCTCTGTAAAAGCTCTATTAATGCGGCGATTCCTGGCCTTGGTGCATGAAATCGAGGCTAAAACGCCGGAGAAGACGATGTTACGCGTCAACGAGAAACTGGTATTGGCCCTGCCCAAGGGGCGCATCCTCAATGAGGTGATGCCGGTGCTGCGTGACGTCGGCATTGAACCGGAGGCGGGTTTCGAAGACTCCGACGACCGCCGGCTTCGCTTTGCCACCAATTTACCGGAACTGGATATCATCCGGATCCGCAGCTTCGATGTCGCCACCTTTGTCGCCTTCGGCGGTGCCCACTTGGGCGTCTGCGGCAACGATGTACTGTTGGAATTCGATTACCCGGAAATCTACGCGCCCGTGGATCTAGGGCTAGGCCGTTGCCGGTTGGTGGTGGCCGAGCCTGAAGACATGATTGGCAGCGACGATCCAGCGACTTGGAGCAGCCTACGCGTCGCCACCAAATATCCGACATTGACTCAAGCCCACTTCGCCGGCCGCGGCGTTCAGGCCGAATGCATCAAGCTCAATGGGGCCATGGAACTGGCGCCGCAACTGGGACTCTGCCGGCGTATCGTCGATCTGGTATCGACCGGGAACACCTTGAAGGCCAATGGCTTGGTCGAAATCGAACAGATCGCCGCCATTACGTCGCGCCTGGCGGTCAACAGGGCGGCCTGGAAAACCCGCCCCGACGAAATCGGGCACTGGATCACCAAATTCCGTGGGGCCGTCGATGGCGACGCGGCTTAACGCCCAGGATCCTGGTTTCGAGGACGCTTTTCAACGGCTTCTGGGGGCCAAGCGGGAAACCGAACCCGATGTGGACGACACGGTGCGCCGCATTCTGGGTGATGTACGGACGCGCGGCGACGCGGCGGTCATTGCCTATACCAAGGAATTCGACGGGTTTGAGCTAAGCGCCGACACAATGGCCGTCGGGCCTGAGGAAATCGCCGTGGCGAAAGAGAAGACCCCCGTCGATGTTTTAGATGCGTTGCAAATGGCGGCCGCTCGAATTACAGAATTTCATCAACATCAAATTCCTGACGGGCTTGATTATACAGACGATGCCGGGGTCAAACTGGGCTATCGATGGACGCCCCTGGCCGCCGCCGGGCTTTATGTCCCCGGCGGCACGGCCGCCTATCCGTCTTCTGTGTTGATGAACGCGCTACCGGCGAAAATCGCCGGAGTCGGGCGGTTGGCCATGGTGGTGCCGGCGCCCCGGGGTGAGATCAATCCCTTGGTGCTAACCGCCGCCGCCATTGCCGGCGTCGATGAAATCTACCGGATTGGCGGCGCCCAGGCCGTCGCCGCGCTAGCCTATGGCACCGACACCATTGCCGCCGTCGATAAGATTGTCGGCCCCGGCAATGCCTATGTAGCCGCCGCCAAGCGCCAGGTGTTCGGCGCCGTCGGCATCGACATGATCGCCGGGCCGTCGGAAATTCTAGTCCTCGCCGATGGTCTCAACGATCCCGCATGGATCGCCGCCGATTTGCTCAGCCAGGCCGAACACGACCGCAACGCCCAGGCGATTCTGATCACCGATGATGTCAATTTCGCGGATGCCGTCATCGCCGCCGTCGACGGCCATCTGAAAACGCTTCCCCGTGCCGAGATTGCGGCGGCCAGTTGGCGGGATTTCGGCGCTGTTATCATCGTCGAGGATTTAGCCGCCGCCGCCCCGTTGGTGGACCGTCTCGCCCCCGAACACCTTGAGATCGCCGCCGAGGATGCGGCCGGGCTTGCCAAACGTATCCACAACGCCGGCGCCATTTTTCTTGGCCGTTTCGCGCCGGAAGCGGTTGGTGATTACATGGCCGGGCCAAACCACGTGTTGCCGACAGCGCGATCGGCCCGGTTTTCATCCTCATTAGGGGTGTTGGACTTTTTGAAACGCACATCCATCATCGGCTGCGATGGCGACGCCTTGGCGGCAATCGGCCCCGCTACCATCACCTTGGCCGAGGCCGAGGGGTTGGGTGCGCATGCGTTATCCGTGTCGATCCGGCTCAATCGGCCCAAGCCTGATCAGTCCGGGGAATAACATAGGCCACGAGAGGTCAACCGTGTCCAGCAACCAGCGAATCGGAAACATCTTCCTCGACGAGAAAACCGTGGTCCGCCGCGCTGCTCATGTCGAACACGAACGCAAGGTCGCCGTGTATGACCTTTTGGAAGACAATTATTTTCAGCCCGCATGTTGCCATGACGGCCCTTTTAACCTGCATCTCAGTATTGAGGAAAACCGATTGATCTTCGACATTCGGACCGAACAGGATGCAACCCTCGACCGCTTCTTTTTGCCGCTGAAATCTTTTCGCAAGATCGTCAAAGACTACTTCTTGGTCTGTGAGAGCTATTTCGAAGCCATCAAGACGGCGCCGCCATCGCGCATCGAGGCGTTGGATATGGGCCGCCGGGGATTACATAACGAGGGCTCGGATTTCCTCAGGAACCGACTCGATGGTAAGATCGAAATCGACAAACCGACATCTCGGCGCCTGTTCACCTTGATCTGCGTTCTCCACATAAAGGCGTGAGGATAGAACCGCAGATGCCAGATCTTCCCTCCGCCGTATTATTTGCGTGCAATATGAACTCCATTCGCTCCCCCATGGCCGAAGGGATTCTTAAGTTTCTGCACGGGGGCAGCATTTATGTTGATTCCGTTGGCGTTCGTAAAACAGAAATCAATGGTTTTTGCGTTACGGTGATGGACGAAATCGGCATCGATATGAGCCAACACAATAGCAAGTCATTCGATGATCTGGAGGATTCGTATTTTGATCTGGTCGTCCCAATGTCGCCCGGCGCCCAGCATAAAGCCGTTGAAATGACCCGGGCAATGGCTTGTGAGGTGGAATACTGGAATACTTTCGATCCCTCGATCATCGAATCCGAAGATCGCGACACCATGTTGGAGGCTTATCGTACCGTCCGCGATCAGTTGATGGAACGGATCAAGGCGCGGTTTCCCATGCATCGCGTTTCCGATACCTGAGGGCCGTGCGTGGAAAAGTCTTGACCTGGAAGGGTCCGGAAGCCTTTTATATGCCGCCTTTGAACGCAATTTGAGGACCTTATGGCGAAGGAAGAAATTCTAGAATTTTCCGGCACCGTTACCGAGCTGCTCCCCAATGCGATGTTTCGGGTGGTTCTCGATAACGAACACGAAATTCTTGCTCATACGGCGGGCAAGATGCGCAAACACCGTATTCGTGTGCTCGCCGGTGATCGGGTCAATGTCGAAATGACCCCCTATGATCTGACCAAGGGCCGGATCACTTTCCGATTTAAATAATAGGTGCGGCCCTGGGCGCGCGCTTGATCTTGGCTTCTGCGTCGCCAAGGCGCATGGAATTGTTGGCACAGGTTGGCCTTGTTCCTGCCGAGGTCACCGCCACCGATGTCGACGAGGCTCCTGGACGACAAGAATTACCAGCAGCACTTTGCCAGCGGCTGGCCTCCGCCAAAGCCGGCCACGTGGCGAAAAATTTTCCTGGTGACTTTGTCCTCGGCGCCGACACCGTGGTCGCCTGCGGCCGGCGGGTGCTGGCCAAGGCCGCCGATGAGACCGAGGCCAGGGCGTTCCTCAAACTCTTGTCCGGCCGCCGTCACCGGGTATACGGCGGCGTTTGCGTGATCGGGCCCGACGGCGTTGCCCACAGCAAATGTGTGATGACGGCGGTCATATTCAAACGTCTCAGCAACCAGGACATCGACGCCTACCTCAAAGGTGGGGAATGGCGGGACAAGGCTGGCGCCTATGCCATCCAGGGCACGGCGGCGGCGTTTATTCCGAAGATCATTGGCTCCTATTCCAACGTCGTCGGGTTGCCGCTGGCCGAAACCGCGGCGCTGCTGCACGGGCTCGGCTACACGGGCGAATAAGATTCATGGTCGTCGATCATATTTTGCTCAGCACCTCGCCTGGGGAAACCCGGGTGGCGCTGATGTTTGAAGCTCGCCTTGTAGAAGTGCTGGTAGAACGGGTGGGGGCGGCAAGCCTGGTCGGGAATATTTATCTCGGTCGCATCGCTACCGTGAACAAGGGGTTGGATGCCGCCTTCGTCAACTTCGGCACCGGTCGGGATGGATTTTTGGCTCTGCCCGAAGCCCGCCATTTGGACGGTTCCACGAATAGCGGCCCTGGGGATAGCATCGGCGATTATCTCAATGAAGGTGATGCCGTCCTGGTCCAGGTTCAACGCGATCCAGTCGAAGGCAAGGGCTCGAAGCTGACAGCGAACATCAACCTGGCCGGCGCCGATCTGGTATTCCGGCCATTACAGCCCGGCGTCAGCATCTTCCGGCGCATCGAAAATACCGGCGACCGCGAACGTTTAACCGCCCTGGTCGAGAGTTTGGTGGCGGAGGCCGGGGGGGGAGAAGAGGGGGGCTTCATCGTCCGTACCGCTGCCAGGGATGTTCCTGATGAGGCCCTTAAGGCCGACGCGGCGCGCCTGATCGGACGCTGGCGGGATATTCGTCATGCGCGGGTCAATTCCCGGGCGCCGGCATTGTTGTATGCCGGGCCGGGTCCGGGCTGCCGGGCGCTTCGAGATTTTGGCGGACCGTGGATCAAGAAAATTATTGCTGACGATGGCCAGGCG
>PTLL01000009.1 GCA_002938315.1 Alphaproteobacteria bacterium MarineAlpha3_Bin2
GGCGCTAACCGAGTCTGTAGGAGTCTAGGATGGCCGCTGATGCGCCTCTTCCTTTCAATGACACCCAAACCCTCACCAGGCCACGCCACGACTCCCTGGTGGTCACAGGAACCATGGCAGTGAATGGGTGGTGCGGCTGAGGTCTACTTTGCGGTAGATTGTCGGCGAAGAGGTGCTAAATGCACTTTAGCTGTCCGTGATAATACGGGGATGTTTATAGGTGTTTTTGCAGTGTATTTGCAGTGAAATGCTATCTCTGAAGGCAACATATCACCTAAGTCATTGAAAGAATTGGCGACCCCAACGGGATTCGAACCCGTGTTGCCGGCGTGAAAGGCCAGTGTCCTAGGCCTCTAGACGATGGGGTCGCAGAGGCTATCGAAAAGCAATGAAGGTGGTATACGTCCCAGCCGAAATTATCAAGCCCCCGTTCCCTACTTTTGGGTATTATCCCCTACTCTAATGCGGGTAGGCAGAACCGCGACGGTCATTTATAAAACTACTAAGCGGTCAATTTCGCAAAGAATAATTAAAGGAAGGCCTGCATGTCAAAAACCAACATCCTTATCGCCCAGGGGGGCGGCCCAACGGCGGTGATCAACGAATCCCTGGTCGGCGCGGTCCTGGAATCGCGCGGTTTTGATGGCACCGGGGCTGTCTACGGTGCTTTTAACGGTGTCAGCGGCATCGTCAACGAGGACTTCATTAACCTCAGCCTGGAAACTGCCGAAAACCTGGAAAATGTCGCCAAGACACCGTGTTCGGCGCTGGGCTCGACCCGCGACAAACCCGACCAGCAGTACTGCCAGGACATTTTCAAGGTCCTCAAGGCGCACGACATCGGCACCTTCTTTTACATCGGCGGCAATGATTCTTCCGATACGCTGCGCATCCTCGCCGAGGAAGCGGTCGGCGCCGATTATCCACTCCGCTGCATCCACATCCCCAAGACCATCGACAACGACCTCACCGTCAACGACCACACCCCGGGGTATCCGTCAGCGGCGAAGTTCGTGGCCAGCGCCTTCGCCGGTGTCAATTTGGACAACCGCGCATTACTGGGTGTTTATGTCGGCGTCGTCATGGGCCGTCATGCCGGTTTCCTGACCGCGGCATCGGCCTTGGGCCGCAAATACGACGACGACGGCCCGCACCTGATTTACCTGCCCGAGCGGAATTTCTCCATGGACAGCTTTATCAACGACGTCCAGGCCACGAGCGATAAATACGGCCGCTGCGTGATCGCGGTGTCGGAAGGCATCCACGATGACAGCGGCGCGCCAATCGTCACCAAACTGGCCAAGGAAGTGGAAAAAGACGCCCATGGCAACGTCCAGCTTTCCGGCACCGGTGCCCTGGCCGACCTGCTGTGCGACGCCATCCGCGAACGCACCGGCCAAAAACGCGTGCGTGGCGACACCTTCGGCTATTTGCAGCGCTCGTTCTTGGGCTGCGTGTCCGACGTCGATCAGAGGGAATCCCGCGCCGTTGGCGTCGAGGCCGCCCGCTTCGCCCATGAAGGAGATAAAGACGGCACGGTCACCATCCACCGCAACGGCAGTGGCGACAACTACGCCGCCGAGTACCAACTCAGCAAGCTGGAAGACGTCGCCGGCAAGACCAAGGTGATGGCCGACGATCTCATCGATCCTTCCGGTCATGACATCTCCCCGGCTTTCGTCGATTACCTGAAGCCCTTGTTGGGATCCGACATGCCGGAACCGCATCGCCTGGAGGCAGACCGGGTCGCAAAGATCCTTAAAGGCTAACGACCGTGAAGCGTCATTCCCTATTCCCGTTACTGATTTCCACACTGGTTGCCGGATTAAATTTAACGGCGCCACCGGCGCTGGCCGACGGGGACCCGGAAAAGGGCCGTATCCTCTCCGAACAACATTGTTCGCGCTGCCATGTCATTGGCGACTTCAATCCCTTTGGCGGCATCGGCAGCACGGCGTCCTTTCAAATGATCGCCAAGATGAAGGATGCTGTGGAGCGTTTTCAGTCGTTTTATGCCCGCCGCCCGCATCCCGCGTTCCTCACCGTCCCCGGGGTTGATAAATGGTCTAAGGCCCCGGCCTATGCTACAGAGTTCACGATTACCCTTGAACAGGTCGAAGACATCGTCGCCTTCGCCAAGACCCTGAAAAAGCTCCCCATCCGCCGTACTCGGACCCGGGGCCGTTAAACCCCCTTTTAAGCCCCATTAAGCCCGGGGCCGGTCGCCGGCGGCGGTGGTGCGGTGCATGCGGCGGGGTTCGGTATCGTCGTAGTCGTATTCGGCGTAATGCATGGTGCAGCGATTGTCCCAGATCAACACATCGCCCTGCCGCCAACGGTGGCGGTAGACATTTTCAGGCACCGTCGCGCATTTCTCCAATTCCGCCAGCAACGGCGCGCTGTCTTCCGCCGTCATATCGCCAAGCCTGGTGGTGAAAAAACAGTTGGTATAAAGCGCCCGGCGGCCGGTCTCCGGGTGGCGGCGGGCGACCGGGTGAATTTCCGGTGGCGGCACATCGATATCCTTGTTGCCGTCAGTGTCGGTGGCGCGATTACGTTGGCGAATGGCTTCACCGGAATGCGCCGCGGTCAGCCCATCGAGCCGCGTTCTCAAATCATCCGGCAGGCCGTCCCAGGCCCGGTACATGTTGCAGAACATGGTGTCGCCCTTGCCTTCGGGGACGGTCAGGGCATGGAGCATGGTGAATGCCGGCGGCTCCGGTGCGCATGTAATGTCCGAATGCCAAAAATCGTTACGCGCGCCGCGCCGCTCCGGCGTGTTCTCCAGGACCAGCAGCCCCGCGTAGTCGGGATGATCCGCACGCGCCTTCAGGGGGTGCGGCTCGACGGCGCCGAAACGCTCGGTCAGTGCGATCTGGGCCGGCGGCGGCATATCCTGGCCCGGTAAATACAACACCAGGTGATCGAGGGCTGCTTGGTGTAGCCGCCGAAAGGCCACGTCGTCCAATTCCTTGGCCAGATCGATACCGGCAACCTCGGCCCCGATGGCGGGCGTCAGGGGGGTGACGGTGATGGTGTCTTCGATGGTCATGGTGTGGAGTTGTAGACCCTTCCCTTCAAACCAACTATTTTTATCTCTCTTAAGGCTGGCTGATAAAATCGATGACGTCGGACCAGTATTTACCTATTTCAAAGAACATTTCATGCCCGTCATTCCCATAGGGGGGATAAACAATCAGGCGTGGCGGGTTGCCGGCGCTTGTGAGGGCGTCTTCCATGCGCCGCATCCCTGCCAAGGTGTCTTGCCCCCGCGTTTTCCGAGAACCGGTGTCATTCTCGGCGACAAGAAGCAGGACCGGGACTTCAACCTGATCCGCAATTTTAAGGGTAAAACCGCTTCTTGGGGGCGGAAAAGCACTGGCCATAATCACCGCTCTCTTGATTGAAATTTCCTTGCTCGCCGCCATGAAGGTAAGCGCGGCGCCGCGGGAAAACCCAATCATGGAGACTCGATTGCGATCGACCTGATCGAGGCCGCGCAGGTATTCGAGGCCGGCGAGCACATCCCCGACGTGGCCGCGCATCGACCGGGTCAGGCGGCGGATGGGGGAAAATCCAACGAAGCCCGCCTCAGCAAGCGCTTCGCATGTCCCCTCCGGAGCACCGCCGATAATATCTCCTAACCCGCCATGATTAAAGATAGCCGCGGGGAAAGGACCATTTCCCTCAGGTCGGCAAAGGTATCCTTTTAGGTCGGGATCTGTCCGGTACGTCACTTCTTCGACCTGGCCGGCCATGACGCCACCACCGACAGTCAGAAAAATAACTAAGCTTAGGAATAACGCCGGCGTTACGATTTTCATTAAAAACCCTGCAAATACTTCCTAGATATTCACTTCAATCGCCCGGCGCTTCCTCACCGTCCTGGCGGTAATCCAATTCGAGGCCGGCTTCGCGGAACATGGTATCGGCGATTTTCGCCACTTCGCCCCAGCGTTCATGGTCGAAGTTGGGCTGGTCACAAACGACGCGGCTGATGCCTGCCTGAATGATCATCACCGCGCAGCGCGCGCACGGCGGCAGCGGATAAACGTAGATCGTCCCCCCCTCGGCCCGGTCACCGGCGAACATCAGGGCGTTTTGTTCGGCATGGACGACCATCTCATACTTGGTTTCACGATCGTCGAGTCGTTCTTGGGAATCCTCGACCCCGGCGGGAAAGCCGTTGAAGCCCATGGAAATTACTCGTTTGGAACGGGTGTGGGTGATCACCGCGCCGACCTTCGTCGACGGGTCCTTGGACCAACCTGAAATATGTTCGGCCAGCACTAGAAACCGGTGATCCCATTTATCCAGCATGCGCCCCCCTCCTCTTGTCCCAGCCTACCACTACCATATTACCAAGCGGGCGCCGCGTCATCGATATGCAGTTGCGCTGACGAACGCCCCTGCCAGGTGTTGACCTTGAGCCGCCCGGCCAGATGCAACGGCGCACCGTCACTATTCAACAGCGCCTGGCCCAAGGGGCTGTCAACGCAGTTGAAGGAAATCGCCGCCAGCCTGCCGCCGCCCTCGCCGGTGACGAAGCCGCGCACATGCCTCTCGCCGACCACCGCCGCATAGGACAACTGCGCCGCCGGAATGACGAACCGGGGTTCCGGATTGCCGGCACCGAACGGGCCGACTTGGGCAAGGATTTCCAACAGGTTCATGTCGGCGGCTTTCGGTTTCATGGCGCCGTCCAGGTACAGTGTGGGCCGAATATCGCCTTCCTTGATATCCGTTGCCACCCGATCGCTCAGGAACGCCTTCAATTCCTCAAGCTTGGCCTTCTCCACGGTAAAACCCGCGGCCATTTTATGACCGCCGCCCTTGATCAAAATCCCGGCCTGACAGGCGGCGATAACGGCGGCGCCGAGATCGACCCCGGTGACCGACCGCCCTGAACCGGTGCCGGTGTCACCATCAAAGGCGATGACGCAGGCGGGCCGGTTGAAGCGGTCTTTCAAACGCCCGGCGACGATGCCGATGACGCCGGGATGCCAGCCCTCACCGGCGCAGACCACCAAGGGACCGAGGTCATCGCCTACTTTTTCGGCCTCCTCGACGGCAGCCTCCTGAACCGCCGCTTCGATGCCCCGGCGTTCCAGGTTCAATTCGTCGAGGCGATGGGCGATCTCCATGGCCTCGTCGGCGTCATCGGTGCCAAGCAGGCGAGACCCTAAATCCGGCGACCCGATGCGGCCACCGGCATTGATGCGCGGCCCTAGCTGGAAACCGGCATGATAGGTTTCCGGCGCTTCCTTGAGCCCGGCGACATCGGCGAGCGCCTTCAAACCAGTATTGCGCCGCTGCCCCATCACCTTCAGTCCCTGGCTGACCAAGGCCCGATTGATGCCGGTCAACGGCACCACGTCACAAACGGTGCCGAGGGCGACCAGGTCAAGCCACCCGGTCAGGTCGGGCTCGGGCCGGGTTTCATACCAACCCGCCGATCTCAGTGCCCGATTGACCGCGACCACCAGCAAGAACGCCACGCCCACCGCCGCCAATTGGCCCTGGCCGCTGTCATCATCGAGCCGGTTGGGATTGATGATCGCCGTTGCCGGAGGAAGGGTTGCTTCGGCTTCGTGGTGATCGACGACGATCATCTCCAAACCGGCATCCTTTGCCGCCTCAAGCGGCTCAAAAGCCGACGTCCCGCAATCGACGGTGACCACAACGGAAATACCATCGTCCTTGAACTTGATCAATGCCGGGGTATTGGGCCCGTAGCCTTCCTTGATGCGGTCGGGGATGTAGACCTGCGTGCGGCCACCGACGGCGGCGATAAATCGCTTCAACAACGCCGATGACGTCGCGCCGTCAACATCGTAATCCCCGAAAATACCGATCGCTTCGCCTTCCATGATCGCGGAGCCTAATCGTTCGGCGGCGACGTCCATGCCTTTCAGGGTGCTGGGGTCGGGCAACAGGGTGCGCAGGGTCGGGTTGAGAAAGGCCTCGGCGTCGTCGAGGCCGACACCGCGACCGGCCAAAACCCTGCCGACGACTTCCGGCAGGCCATAGCGCTGCGCCAGGGCCAGGGCCTGGCGGTCATCGGCGTCGCGCTTGATCCAGCGCTTACCCTTCAGCGATTTTTCAACACCGAGGAAACAATCCGTATCGGTCCTGTGGTCTTTTTGATCGAGCGTTGCCGTTGCCTTTGCAACCATCTCAACCTGTTGTCGACTGGCGGGTGAAATTATGATGGCCTTCGACATAGCGAAGGGTGCCGGTCACCGAACGCCAGACCATGGAATGGGTAATGGCGCCGCCGGGGAAAAGGCGGACCCCTTCCAGCATGGCGCTATACGTAATGCCGGTAGCGGCGAAGGTGACATTACCGGAGGCCATTTCTTCAGCCGAATATTTACGGTCAAAGTCTTCGATACCGGCCTTTCCGGCCTCCACCTTGTCGTTTTTATTGCGATAAATCAGACGCCCTTGCATCTGCCCGCCGACGCCACGAAGCGCCGCCGCGGCCAGAACCCCTTGGGGGGCGCCGCCGATACCTAAAAAGAGATCAACGCCGGCACCGACCTGGCTGGCGGAGATCACGCCGCTGACGTCACCGTCCAGAATCAGCCGCATCCGCGCACCGGCGTCGCGCACCTTGGCGATCAGTTTGCCATGCCGGGGCCGGTCCAACATGCAGACGACCAGGTCCGACACCGGCACACCCTTGGCTTCCGATAGCGCTTGCAGATTTTCCGATGGTCTCCGGTCCAGGTCGACAACGCCTTCAGGAAGGCCGGGGCCGACGGCGATCTTGTCCATGTAGATGTTGGGAACGTTGAGGAAACCGCCGTCCTCGGCCATGGCGATAACCGTCATCGCATTGGGACCGCCCCTGGCGACGACGCTTTTGCCTTCCAGGGCGACCAGGGCGATATCCATTTTAGGACCATCACCGGTGCCGATTTTCTCACCGGAAAACAGCTTATCTGTCTCATCGGGGGTTCCTTCGCCGATGCAGATGGTGCCGTCAATTACCAATTTTCCCAAGGCATCATGCATGGCGGCGACGGCGGCCTGATCGGCCGATTGTTCATCGCCGCCGCCCATGAATTGGGATGCCGCGATGGCCACGACCTCGGTCACCCGAACGGATTCAAGGGCGATATTGCGATCTGTGTGCTTGTCTTCGGGCATGGCGTATTGTTGCGCCGATCAGGCTGGAAAGGCCAGCCCTAAAGAGACTCGATTCTGATCATGCGGGGCGTTTCAACCACCGCCCCGACCGCAGCGATTTCGTCCAGGGCCTGGACCATGGCGGCCTCTTCGGTCTCATGCAAGGTCATCACCACCGGCACCGGCTCGCCGGGGTCGCGGGTCCGTTGCAACACAGATTCCATGGACACCGCGTGGTTCTTCAGCGCGCTGGCGATATCGGCGAACACGCCCGGTTTATCGACCACCATCAGACGGATGTAATAGGCGCCGTAATGGCGTTCCATGGCCACCGGGGAAATCGTTTTCAGTTGGGCGGCGGGCACCCCGAAGGTCGGCACCCGTAAGCCGCGGGCAATATCGATAACATCGGCGGCGACGGCCGATGCGGTCGGTCCGGCGCCGGCGCCATGGCCTTCAAGTACGATGGTGTCGACAAAATCGCCGTCCGCGACCACGGCGTTCAGAGAGCCGGCGACATGGGCGATGGGGGCGGCTTCCGGCACCATGCAGGGGTGCACCCGCTGTTCCAGTCCGTCCTCGCGGACCGACGCGATGCCCAGCAACTTAATGCGATAGCCCAACTCGGCGGCGAACTGCATGTCCATGGGCGAAATGTGGCGGATGCCTTCGACATGAACGGCATCGAAATTGACCTCACTGCCAAAGGCGACACTGGCCAGGATCGCCAGTTTGTGGGCGGTGTCGATGCCATCGATATCGAAGCTGGGGTCGGCTTCGGCGTACCCCAGGTCCTGGCATTCCTTGAGCACATCCTCGAACTCGCGGCCCTGATCGCTCATGGCGCTGAGAATGAAATTACAGGTGCCGTTGAGAATGCCGTAGACGCGCTCGATGGCATTTCCGGCCAGCCCTTCGCGCAACGTCTTGATGATCGGAATCCCGCCGGCCACCGCCGCCTCATAGGCAAAGGTGACGCCGGCACCTTCGGCAGCAACGGCCAAGGCGGTGCCATGATGGGCGACCAAGGCTTTATTGGCGGTAACCACGTGCTTGCCGTTTTGAATGGCGGCCTCACACAGATCCTTGGCGACCCCGTCGGACCCGCCGATCAATTCAACCACCACATCAATGCCGTCATCGGCTGCCAAGGCCAATGGATCATCATGCCAGGGAATGGCGCTGATATCGATGCCCCGGTCGGCCTTTTTGTCGCGCGCCGAAACGGCGGTGATGTCGATCGCCCTGCCGGCGCGGGTGGCCAGGTCGCTCCCATGGTCCGTCACCAGACGCACCAGGCCAGCGCCCACGGTGCCGAGACCGGCAATGCCGATGTTTAAGGGCTGGCTCATAAAGACGCCGCTTGCTTGCTGCGCTTTTTGGGCGGGGCTTGATCGTGGCCGCGCAGGAACGCCTTGATGTTGCGGACCGCTTGCCTGATACGCTGCTCGTTTTCGACCAGGGCGATGCGCACGAAGCCCTCACCATTGTCGCCGAACCCGATACCCGGCGATACCGCGACCTCGGCTTCGGACAGCAGCAACTTGGAAAACTCCATCGATCCCAGAGCGGCGAAGTCAGGCGGGACCGGCGCCCAGGCGAACATCGTCGCCGCTGGCGACGGCACCTCCCATCCGGCGGCGGCGAGGCCGTCAATAAGGACATCGCGGCGGCTTTTATAAAGTGAACGCATCTCATCGACGCAGTCCTGCGGCCCGTTCAGCGCCGCTACCGCAGCCACCTGGATGGGGGTGAAGGCGCCGTAGTCCAGGTAGGACTTGATCCGGGCGAGCGCCGAAATCAGCTTTTTATTGCCGGTGGCGAAGCCAATGCGCCATCCCGGCATGGAATAGGTCTTGCTCATGGACGAAAACTCGACGGCGATATCCCAAGCGCGCTTGACCTGAAGGATGGACGGCGGCGGCGGGCCGTCGAAATACACCTCGGCATAGGCAATGTCGGAGAGAATATAAATGCCATGGTGGAGGCAGTAATCGACAACCTGTTCATAAAAATCCAAATCGACCACCTTGGCGGTCGGATTGTTGGGATAATTCAACACCACTGCTTTTGGCTTCAGAGATGAATTTTCGACGGCATCGCGCAAGGCCTTCATTAATTCTTTTTCCGGCCCGATGGGAATGGAGCGCACCCCGGCGCCGGCAATGATAAAACCGAAGGGATGAATGGGATAACTGGGATTAGGTGCTAAAATGACATCGCCGTCATTGGTAATGGCGGATGACAAGTTGGCCAACCCCTCCTTCGATCCCAAGGTGACGATGGTTTCGGTTTCCGGGTCCACATCGACCCCGAAACGCCGCCCATAATAGGCGGCGATGGCCTTACGCAGGCCTGGAATACCGCGCGAGGTGGAATACCGGTGGGTTTTGGGGTCCTGCACCGTTTCGACCAATTTCTCGACGATATGGGGCGGCGTCGGCTGGTCCGGGTTACCCATGCCGAAATCGATGATGTCGGCGCCTGCCGCCCGCGCACGCGCTTTCATCGCGTTGACTTCGGCAAACACGTACGGCGGCAACAGCCCGATCTTATGGAATTCCTTTTCCATCGCGTTCACTTGCCAGAAGGCGTTAACCGGTACAAGCCAAAATCACTCTTCAGCGATTCAAACAGGACTCAATTGGCGATGTAAATCTCGGTACGGCGGTTGCCGGCTTCGCCGGACGGCATGGTTTCATAATAGGCCGGATCGGCATCCGATACCGCCGCGATCAGAATATCTTTCTTGTTGACCCCTAAGCGCATCAATTCGCCGGCGACCCTGTCGGCCCGGCTGGCGGAAACCTCAAAGTTCGTCATCTTGTGAAGCAGCGGGCTCAGGTTGCGGGTACGGGAGGAGGCATGACCGACGACGCGGACCTGACCGCCGTTTTTACGTTGTAACCGCATTACCGCGCTCAAGATCCGCTTATCCCGGGACTTTAATGATGAAGAGCCGTTATCAAACAGGATCGTCGCCACCCGGACGGCGTTGCCCGGATAGACGGCCGGACTGTCGAGCATCTGGCTTGTTCCTTGCCCAGTCGGCGGCGCCGAAACGGCCGGCTTGGGAGTTTCGGCGACCATGAGACTGTTGGAAACGATACCATCGGAAGAAATCACCAGGGTCCCCAAATCTTCTTGCGGGGCCGGTTGGGAGCTGGAAATCGGCAGATCACCCAATTCAGCCGCGCGGGAGCGAATTTCCGCCAATTGTTGGGCCAGACGCTGCTCGGTTTCCTTTTGATTGGCGGTCATCACCGGCGGCGCCAGCTGCGGCGATGGAGAAGGCCTGGCAAATTGCGGCGCGGGTTGCTGAACCGGCATTGTCGGCATCGGTCTTGCCAATGGAGCTTCCGCCACCAGCGCTTTCGGCATCGCCTTCGGCGGCGGTTGAACCGCGGCGACGGTTGGTGACGGGGTTGCCACCGGCGCCGGGCGAGGCCGGGCCTGCAAGATTTCGGTAGCCGCACCCTGGCGCTGAATGGCCGGGGCGTATTTGGGCCGCTCCGTATCCGCACTCAGGCCGGTGCCGGTATTGTCCCGGGCGCGCGCTTGCCTGTCGACGGACGATAAATTGGGAAAGGATTTATCCGACCCCGGCGGGGCTTTGCCCCGGTCGGCGACAAGGCCACTGTTTTTGCCGTCTTTTTTGTCGGCTTTTTCTTTGTCCGCGTCTTTGCCATCCCCGGCAAACAGATCAACCGTGCCTCTGTACCATTCCGCCGGATTGACGGCGTCGGGTACCTGCGAACAGGCATTGAGCACCGTTCCGCTTAACAGAACACCACTCAACACAAGCCCCATTTTCAACAGTGATGTCCTGGCGGGCCGCGCCCGCGACCGCACCAATGGCGTGACATGGTTAAGCAGACCCATTCTTTCTGAACCCTTCATTTCGCTATACCCCCAAGCAACGGAATTCTTCCTCGAAATTGCACATTGCCTGAAAAAGGTTAACCGTTTACAAACATCATTTGATTATATTGCGGTGCAGCATTATATGATTTTTGCCCCACCGACACCGCCAATCATAAAGGAATGCCATGATCGATCAACCAGGGAACAACGGTTCGTTTCCGGACGCCACAGAAATTTCATGCTCCATGGCCGACATCGCCGAAGTCAGCCAAAACCTGATCACCGACTTTCTCGCCCGCCAAACCAGTCAGAAATCCGAGCAGGGCAGGAAATCACTGGATCCGCTGAACATCGGCGGCGCGTTCATGGAAATGACGACGCGCCTGATGGCCGACCCGGCGAAGCTGATGCAGGCCAACATGAAACTTTGGCAGGATTACACCAGTCTGTGGCAGAACGCGGCGACGCAAATGATGGGCGGGGAAACTGAGCCCGCCGTCACCCCCGAACCCGGCGATCGACGCTTCAAGGATGCTTCCTGGAATGAAAACGACATCTTCGATTACATCAAGCAATCCTACCTGTTGACGTCCCGTTGGCTGCAATCCACCGTCACCGGGGTTGAGGGGCTTGATGCCAAGGATGCCCAAAAGGTCGATTTTTACACCCGCCAATTCATCGAAGCCCTGTCGCCCAATAATTTTGTGCTGACAAATCCCCAGGTTCTGGCGGCGACCGCCGAGACCGGTGGCGAGAATCTTATCAACGGCTTGAAGAATCTTCTTGAGGATCTGGATGAGGAAACCGGGCGGTTGAATATTCGCATGGCCGACGATGACGCATTCGAGGTCGGCGTCAACGTCGCCGAAAGCCCCGGCAAGGTGGTTTTCAGAAACGATCTGATGGAACTGATCCAATTCCAGCCGTCGACCAAGACGGTCTGCCAGACGCCCCTGCTGATCATTCCGCCCTGGATCAACAAGTACTACATTCTCGACCTCCGGAAAGAGAACTCGTTCATCCGCTGGGCCGTCGGCCAGGGTCATACGGTGTTCATCATCTCCTGGGTCAACCCGGACACGAAACTGGCCGATAAAACCTTCGAAGATTACATGATCGAAGGGCCGCTAGCGGCGCTGGATGCCATCGAACAAGCCACCGGCGAAAATAAAATCAACGCCGTCGGCTACTGCATCGGCGGCACCCTTTTGGCCTCCACCCTTGCGTATATGGCGGCGAAGAAGGACGAGCGCATCAAATCGGCGACCTTCTTCACGACCATGGTGGATTTCGAAGACGCCGGCGAATTGGGCGTATTCATCGACGAGGAACAGATCACCAGCCTCGAGAACAAGATGGATGAAAAAGGCTATCTGGCAAGCACACACATGGCGTCAACCTTCAACATGATGCGCGGCTCCGACCTGATCTGGTCGTTCGTCATCAACAACTACCTGATGGGCAAGGACCCACTTCCCTTCGATCTGTTGTACTGGAATTCCGATTCCACCCGCATGCCGGCGGCCATGCATTCGTTCTATTTGCGCAATATGTACATGGAAAACAAACTGGTGGAGCCAGGCGGCATTACGCTCGATGGCGTAGCGTTGGACCTGCGAAACATAAAACTGCCTTGTTATGTGATCTCTACCCAGGAGGACCACATCGCGCCGTGGAAATCCACCTACGCTGCGGTCAATCTCTACAAAGGGCCGGTCAAGTTCGTGTTATCGGCGTCCGGTCACATTGCCGGGATCGTCAATCCGCCGGACGCCAAAAAATATTGCTACTGGACCAATGCTGCCAAAAAAGCGCCAAAAACTCCGGACGCCTGGTTCAACGGAGCCAAACAGCACGACGGATCCTGGTGGCCGGACTGGGACAAATGGGCCAAACGCCATGCCGGCAAAAAAACTATCCCCGCCCGCACGCCCGGCCAAGGCAAGTCGGGGGGTAAGCTAAAGGCCCTCGGCGATGCGCCCGGCGAATACGTCAAAGTGGGCACAAAAAGCAAATAGTCAGGTAGCTGCGATGGCACGCTCCCCCAATGAACAGGCGCTGATCGACCGTTTTTCCAACACCTATAAGCAACTGACATCATCGGAAATCATGATGCAGATCGAGCTTGCCGTGTGCGGCTGTTCCTACGGCTGCACCAGTTGGACCACCAAGGCCGAAACCCTCGACATTCTGCGGTTGTTGGACTTGGGCTCGGGGGTGCGGTTATTGGATATCGGTTCAGGCACCGGCTGGCCGGGGCTGTACCTGGCCCAGGAAACCGGTTGTGACGTCACCCTCACCGACCTGCCCCTGGACGGCCTATTAATCGCCCAAAAACGCGCCGAGGCCGACGGCTTGACGGCGCGTTGTATCATCACCCAATCCGACGGTGCGGCACTGCCATTCAGGGACGCCACTTTCGACGCCATTTACCATTCCGACGTTCTATGTTGCCTGGTCGATAAACGGGGTGTGCTGGAATCGTGCCGCCGGGTGATAAACCCAGACGGGGGCCGGATGGCGTTCTCCGTCATCATGATCGCCCCCGGCTTATCCGACGCCGATTACGCTATCGCCGCCGCCGGCGGCCCGACGTTCATCGAAACCGGCACGCCCTACCCCGAATTGCTGGAACAAACCGGCTGGGAAATCACCGATCATATCGACCAAACGGCAGATTATTTCGACACCTTTCGCAACATGTATGAACACGAACTGGCCAATAAGGACGAAATGATCCGGGTGCGCGGAGCTGCCCTGTTGGACCAGCACAATGCCACCCTGGTTCCCATTGAGCGCGGGCTGCTGCGGCGGGAATTGTTCAGGGTAGTGCCGAAGGGGGAATAAAGACCGTATGGGCGCTCCCCGAAGAGGTCGCGCATGACCTTTGAATTTCGATCATTTAGGAGGTTGGTTGTCGGTCCGCCTTCGGTAAATCAAAAAAGAATGTTGTTCCCGCACCCGGTTCAAATTTGAAATCAAGGGCGCCCTTCAAGGATGTCAGTGGGGTCCGCAACTCATGACTGGTGATGTAGATGAACTCATGTTTCATCCGATCGATTTCCAAGCGCTCCGTTATATCTTGTCCTACGGTGAGCAAGCAGCTTTGCCCTTGGCATTCGATCGCTTCGCAGGAATACAACATATCCTTTTCCACACCCTGTTTGGTGCGTAACACCATTTCATAGTTGCGGACGAAGCCTTGTTTGTTCATCAGCGCCACAAATTCTTTACGTTGTTCTGGGTTGGCCCAAATGCCGAGTTCGATGGCCGTCTTTTGCATAGCCTCTTCAGGGCTATAGCCGGTGACCGACGACCACGTATCATTGACCTCAATGTGACTACCGTCCTCAGGTGTCCAACGATGCGCCCGTCCTTTACGATTACAGCGCCGTACCCCTGATCCCCCGTTTCGAGTGCCAGGTCTCACATCCGTATGGCCATTTTCATGAAAAGAGCGGGCGTGTCTGGAGATGGTTACGATTTTATTCCTTTCGCCTTATCAGCTGCACCGTGACGGGTTGCGAATGCGGAAAAGGGAATCACCAGTCCGAACAGGCCAACACCCTTCGTCAACAGGTTGCGTCGTCTATGGTTACAATTATCCGAGTCCTCTTGGCATCCCTTCCGCGGTTTTGTCATGGCTGCACTCCCCGTCTCAGGATTTTTTGAAACTCTCTAACAGGCGTTCTGCCGCCTCGCGCGGGGGGATTTCTCGGGCCATCACCCGGTCGATCAACACCGCCAATTGTTCGCGATTGCCCTTGAAGTCCTTGCGGATGATGTCTTCGGCGGTCTTAAGGACCCGCATCCCGATGATATCGCGGCGGCGCTGCTCGATCGCCCCGGTGTCGCTTAGGTGTTTGCGGTGGGCATCCATGGCGGCGACAAGGTCTTCGATCCCCTCACCCGCCTCGGCGCTGGTCGGCACCACGGGCACCTGCCAATCGTCCTCATGGCGGGTCGGGCCTAGGCCCAACATCCCCCTGATGTCGGCGGCGGTGGCGGCGGCATCTGCGCGGTCGCTTTTAGAGACCACGTGTATATCGGCGATTTCCAGGACACCGGCCTTGATGGCCTGGATTTCATCGCCCAGCCCCGGCGCCGACACCACGACTACGGTATGCGCCGCTTGGACGATATCGACTTCGTCCTGGCCGACGCCGACGGTCTCAATCAACACGATATCGAAACCGGCGGCATCGAGAACATCCACCGCCTCCAAACTGGCCCGGGCCAACCCGCCCATGGCGCCCCGCGTCGCCATGGAGCGGATGAACACACCATCATCGCCGGCGAGGCCGGTCATCCTTAACCGATCGCCCAAAATGGCGCCGCCGGAAAACGGGCTCGACGGGTCGATGGCGACGATGCCGACGGTGCGTCCGGATTTCCTTATTTCCAGGCCTAAAACTCCCGCCAAGGTCGATTTACCGCTGCCGGGAACGCCGGTCAGGCCAATAACATGTGCCTTGCCGGCATGGCGGAAAACCTCGGCCAAGGCGTCGCGGTCCTCCGGCTTCGCCGCCTCGGCGCGGGATATCATTTTGGCGATGGCGCGGACGTCACCGGCGAGGACATCTTTAATCATCTTGTGCCCCCGCCTCTTTAATCACCGTTACGGCTTCTTCGACTGTCATGTTTGGCGCCAGTTGAACAACCTTGATGCCGGACAATTGGCCACCGATTTTTTCTGAAACATCCAAAGCGTTACCGGAATCAAGTTGCACACCAACGACATCGACGTCTTCTTGCATGGCCGCCTGGACGATGTCCTGGAGCGAGTCTTGAAGTCCGCCATAGACCACATCAACGCCTAAGTCGCGCAACGACCGCGCTACGACCTGCGCGATTTCATCGCCAACGGGGTTACCCAACTGTACCAGCAGCACTCTGGTAACGCTTCTGGTGAGGCCTTCGTCCTGGCGCATCAGTGCCTAGCCCCCTTCACCCCCGCCGGTCACACCAATGCCGGCTTCCATATAATCCTTAGCCAGTTGCCCGTATGATTTCGGGATACGGTCGATCATATCTTTTTCCTGGTCGCCGCAGTCACGCAAATAGCGCGCCGGCGTTCCCGCCCAGAGCTGCCCAGCGGGCACCCGTTTTCCCGGCGGCACCAGAGCCCCAGCGGCGACCATGGCGCCGCTCTCCACCACCGCGCCGTCCATGACGCAGGCCTGCATGCCGACAAAGGATCCGGGTTCCAGCGTACAGGCGTGCACAATGGCTGAATGACCGATGGTGACATCATCGCCGATGAAGGTGCCGTAGGTGATCGAATCGACGTGAATGACGGTCAGGTCCTGAATGTTGACCCGATTGCCGATGCGAATGACGTTAATGTCGCCGCGCACCAGACAGCCGAACCAGATGTTGGACCCATCACCGATCTCTACGTCGCCGATTACGGTCGCCGTCGGCGCCAGAAAGACACCGGCTCCGATGGTTGGCAGGGTCCCCTTGTAGGGCAATATATTTTCAGGCAAGGTTTTTCTCCTTCAATTTTCTAACCAGGCCCGCATCTCGGCGTTGACCTGTTCGGGCTTTTCCAACGGCGAAAGGTGGCCGCAGTTTTCGATAACCACCAGCCGGGCATTGGGTATCGCCGCCGCCATTTCCTCATGTTTGGACAACGGCGTCATGACGTCCTGACGCCCACACAGAACCAGCGTCGGACAGGCGATATATTGAAGATCGCCGGTGCCGTCGGGCCGATTCATGAGAGCGATTTGCTGTCGGACGAATGCATCCGGCCCAATATTGGTCGCCGACGATTTGATAATGCCAATAAGGTTTTCGTCCCCCAGCAAGTCCTTGTGAATCAAGTAAGGCAACAACTTTTCGGTAACGCCCTTAAAATCACCGACCCCCAATTGGGCGATAAAACTCTTGCGTTGTTTCGTCTTCTCAAGGGTATCGGCGTTGTCCGACGTATCCAGCAACGCTAGACGCTCCACCCGATCAGGGGCCTGGCGCATGATTTCCTGGGCCACGTGCCCGCCCATGGACAGACCGGCCAGAGCGAATTTATTCGGCGTTTCGGCCAAGACCCGCGTGGCCATATCCTGAATAGTCGAATCCCGGGTCAAATCGGCGACGGTCATGTCGGCGATGTCGGCCAGGTCCTGAATCTGGTGCGCCCACAACGCTTCGTCGCACAACAGGCCGGGAAGAAGGATTAAAGGCGTTTTAGCCATCATGGCGGCAAGGTAGCCGATCCGTCATGTCCGGCCAAGGGGTGGGGAATCATTGACTTAGGACAAGGAATGCCTACACTTCCGCCATCTTGAATATGAATAAGAAAATTTATTCGGGCGTTGCCTTCGCCCCCGGTCAGAATCAACCTTCATGAGCTTCGTAAATCTTGGTTTGAGTGACGAGGTCCTGCGCGCCATTAGCGATGCGGGCTACACCGAACCCACTCCCATTCAGTCACAGGCCATCCCCGTGGTGTTCATGGGCCGCGACATTCTCGGCTGCGCCCAGACCGGCACCGGCAAGACGGCGGGATTTACCCTGCCGATGATCGATATCCTTGCCGCCGGCAAGGCCAAGGCACGGATGCCGCGTTCACTGATCTTAGAACCGACGCGGGAGCTGGCGGCCCAGGTGGCGGAAAGCTTTGACACCTACGGCAAGTATAACAAGCTCAACAAGGCGCTGCTGATCGGCGGCCACACCATGAACGAACAGATAAAGACCATCGACAAGGGCGTTGATGTTTTGATCGCGACCCCGGGGCGGCTGCTGGACCTGTTCGATCGCGGCCACCTTTTGATGCATGACGTCAAAATCCTGGTCATCGACGAAGCCGACAGGATGCTGGACATGGGCTTCATTCCCGATGTCGAGAAGATCGTCGGGATGCTGCCGAAAATACGCAATACCCTTTTCTTTTCTGCCACCATGCCGCTGGAAATCCGACGCTTGGCCGACAAATTTTTGATGAACCCAAAGGAAATATCCGTTTCCCCCCTGGCGACGACGGCGGAAACCATCACCCAGGGCTTGGTCATGGTCAAACACCAAGACGGCAAACGTCCCGGCGGTGGTCAAAAAGAAAAACGCGCCGGCCTACGCCGCCTAATCGGTAGCGAAAAGCCCCGAAATGCGCTTATTTTCTGCAACCGCAAACGCGATGTAGATATTGTCTGCAAATCGTTGAACAAGCACGGGATCAAGGCCAGCCGATTACACGGTGACATGCCCCAACCGGCGCGGACCGAGACGTTGGCTAAATTCAAATCCGGCGAAATCACCCTTCTTGTTTGTTCAGATGTCGCCGCCCGCGGCCTGGATATCCCGGACATGAGCCATGTTATCAACTTCGATGTGCCAATCCATGCCGAAGATTACGTACACCGTATTGGTCGAACCGGCCGGGCCGGACGCCAGGGTCATGCCTTTACCATCGCCACAGCAGAAGACAGCAAGTATTTGGCAGCCATTAAAGAGATGTCCGGCAACGAAATCCCTAGGCATGACCTGGATGGGAATGCCATGGTTTCCCCGAAGTCTGTGGACAAGGGAGCCCCAAAAGGCGAAAGAGGAAGCGCGGGACGGGGACGCCAAAATAATAAACCCGCCAAATCACCCGAAGGTTCTATACCCGAAGCCATAACCCCCGTAGCAGCGACACCCGCAGTTGCTGCCACTGAACCCCCTCCTGCAGCACCGATCGTTGCCGAAGCCATTAAAACGGATCCGGTAAAAAAACCGAACTCCACCAAAAAAGAGGGCCGTCCTCGGGCGGATAAAGCCCCTGTTAGAGAAAAGAGCGAGCAGAGCAATGCCCCGGTCAAAGGGCTCGGCGATCACATGCCCGCCTTCCTGATGGCCTCGGCGCCGAAGCGCAAGGTAAAATAATACTTGAACACTAAGCCGCCTTTTTACCCCCCAATGAAGCTTTTAGATTACGTCGTCCCATAGGACCTCGCCAATGGCAATCGGGAGCAGGCCGTGTCTGGTATTTTTCTTTGTGTAACAAAGAATTGTTAGGCTTTGCTAGTAATTTGATTCAAGCAGCCAGTGGCGTATTTTCGGTATCGACACCCAGCTGCTGGTCAAAGGCCCCGGAGGCGTCCAAAGCCTTAAGATCGTCATAGCCGCCGATCCCTTCGTTATCGATGAAGATTTGCGGTACGGAAGTACGCCCTGAACGATCAATCATCTCCGCCTCCAGAACCCTGTTATCGGTCACGTCGATGGTTTTGAAGGAAATGCCCTTATCGCTTAACAACGCCAGTGCCCAGCGGCTGTATGGGCACCAAGTCTTGAAATAGATCTCAATTCTTGGCGTTGACGCAAAGGCATTTCCACCAGAAGATGAACGGGTAAATGTTTTTACAGTATTCATGTTTTACTCCTTATTTTTGTCTATTCTTATTGGACCAAATGGTCCTAAATATTCAAAATTATATATTTAAATCAATAAACTAGCCCAAAACGGTGAGTGTGGTTTTGCTAATATCTGTTAGGGCTTCCCGGTCCGGATTGGCCTTACCAAGCACCAAAAGACCGTTGAGGCTGCTGGTCAGGAAACGGGCCAGGACTCGGGGGTCTTTATCGGAAGCGATATCCCCTTCCGACTGGCCCCGTTGAACGAGGGCGAAAAAAGCATCCTCCATCAGGCTGATCCCGCCATTGACTAATTTCGCCGCCTGGGGATCATGAAGGGCGACCTCGACGACACAGTTATTGAGATAACAGCCGCGCTGCCCACCTTCTTCAGTCAAACGGCTGACGGCCCTATCAAACAACGATTCGATCAGCCTGCGGGCCGGTGAATTCAAGCCGGCAACCCCGGAAAACTGAGCCGTCATGGTCTTTTTATAGTGTTCAATCGTCTCTAGAAACACTTCATGCTTGGAGCCGAATGTGTCGTAAAAACTGCTTTTGGAGAGCCCCATGGCATCGAGAAGATCGTTCAACGACGTCGCCTTGAAGCCTTTGGACCAGAAAACCTGCATCGCCTGGCTCAAGGCTTCGGTAGTATCGAATTCGCGGGGCCGGGCCATCGTGTATCCGTCTTATTGCTAAAAATCGGGTCAGTTCGACTGAACCACCCTCTTATACCTATTATGGACCAATTAGTCCATATTTTTTTTGCAACCCTGCCATGCGGGGCAAAGCGCCAATGATTTTAAGAGACTTATATAAGTCCGGCTAGCGGCGATGACGGATCGGCGTATTGCTTCTTCGCCATCCGGCCGGCCAGATAGGCGTCGCGACCGGCCTCCACCGCCGCCTTCATGGCACGCGCCATGCGTACCGGGTCACCGGCTTCGGCGATGGCGGTGTTCATCAGCACGCCGTCGCACCCCAGTTCCATAGCGATGGCAGCATCCGACGCGGTTCCGACACCTGCATCGACAATAACCGGCACCTTGGATTGTTCAACAATAAGGCGGATATTGACCGGGTTCTGTATCCCCAGACCTGAACCAATGGGGGCACCCAAGGGCATGATGGCAACAGCACCGACGTCTTCCAGGCGCTTACAGATGATCGGATCGTCGGAACAGTACACCATCACCTGGAAACCCTCTTTGGTCAGGATTTCCGTGGTTTCCAAGGTCTCCAACATCATCGGGTAAAGGGTTTTCTCCTCGCCGAGAATTTCCAATTTAACCAAATCCCAACCGCCGGCCTCGCGGGCCAGCCTGAGAGTCCGAACCGCATCATCGGCAGTGAAACAACCCGCCGTATTGGGCAGGTAGGTGTATTTCTTGGGATCCAGAAAATCGACCAGCATGGGTTGGTCCGGGTCGGTCAGATTGACCCGCCGCACGGCGACGGTGATGACTTCACTACCCGCCGCCTCCGCCGCCAGTCGATTGGTTTCATAATCCTTGTACTTGCCGGTTCCGATAATCAGCCGGGACGTGAAGCGCCGACCGGCGACCTCCCAGGAATCGTCGCCGATTTGCGGGACCGCGTTTTTGGCTAGGACCTCATCCGGGGCGCCGCCGCCGATAAAATGGACAATTTCCAATGTATCGCCATTATCCAGGGCCAAGACCGAATATTCGGACTTTGGAACTATTTCTAGATTGCGCTCAACCGCCACTTTTCTGGGATCGAGACCGATTTTTCCCAATAATTGCTCGACCGTGATGGGGGCATCAAAATTCTGTCGTTCGCCGTTGATCGTCAAGTCCATGAAATGCGTCCGATCCCTTTATTTATTTTTATTTAGCCGTTGCCCTAAGTATGGGGCGCACTCCCCTTCCTTTCAACTGCCGCCCCTTTAAAAACGGGATGTTTTTTAAAAACCGTCCAACATGCTATAAAGCGCCCAGCAGAAGGAATTCCCACCAAGACAATGACCAAATCAGTAATGGTCCTCAACGGGCCCAACCTCAACCTGCTCGGCACCCATGAGCCCGAGCTTTATGGCAGTGAAACGCTGGCCTCCATTGAGGCGGCGTGCCAGAGCCGGGGCAAGAACCTGGGACTGAGTGTTGATTTTCGTCAGTCCAACACCGAAAGTGATTTGGTCGATTGGATGCAGGAAGCCGCCGGCACCGTAGACTCCCTGATCATCAACGCCGGCAACAATACCCAAACCTCGGAGGTGATACTTGATGCCCTTCTGACCCTCGATATTCCGGTCATCGAAGTCCACCTATCCATCATTAATCAAGGTGAAGAAAACTGCCATCACTCCTATATCTCCAATGCCGCGAACGGTATGATATGCGGGCTTGGCGGTATGAGTTACGAATTGGCGCTGGAATCCCTCGCCCACAGTCTCGGCACCTTGAAGGAAACTTAATAACAACCAACCATGGCAGATAAACCGGAAAGAGAAATCGATGAAGACTTGGTCCACCAGCTAACAAGGCTATTGGACGAAACGGGTCTGACGGAGATCGAATACGGGCGCGATGGCTGGCACATTCGGGTCGCCAAGGGCGGCATTGCCGTTAGCGCCGCTGCCCCCGCCGCCTCGCCGCCAGCCGCAGACCTGCCCTCGAGCCCTGAGGAGCCTATTGAGACCGCCAACGCCGTCACCTCGCCCATGGTCGGCGTCGTCTTCACCAGTTCCGATCCCGAGACGCCGCCGTTCGTCAAGGTCGGCGATTCGGTCACCGAAGGCCAAACTTTGCTGTTGATCGAGGCGATGAAGGTATTCAATCCGATCACTGCTCCCAGAGCCGGAAAAATCACCCAAATACTGATCACCAACGGGGCTCCGGTGGAATTCGGCGAGCCCCTGTTGGTTCTGGAATGATAAAGAGAATCGGGGCTTAACCGATGTTTGAAAAAGTCCTGATCGCCAACCGCGGCGAGATCGCGCTTCGCATCCTCAGGGCGTGCCGGGAAATGGGCATCCAGGCCGTCGCCGTACACTCCAGCGCCGATGCCGATGCCATGCATGTGCGCTTGGCCGATGAATCGATCTGTATCGGCCCGGCCTTGGCGGCAGACAGCTATTTGAACTCCTCTGCGATCCTCAGTGCCGCGACCATCGCCCATGTCGATGCCATTCACCCGGGCTATGGATTTCTGTCGGAAAACGCCGATTTTGCCACGATGGTGGAAGAGCATAATTTCGTTTTTATCGGACCCTCTCCGGACCACATCCGCCTCATGGGCGATAAGATCGCCGCAAAAAAGGCCGTCAAGGACGCTGGGATTCCAGTGGTGCCCGGGTCCGATGGCGCCGTTGAAGACGCCGAGCAAGCGCGCGCCATTGCCGGCGATATCGGCTACCCGGTGATCATCAAGGCGACCGCGGGTGGCGGCGGGCGCGGCATGCAGGTCGTTCGCGACGATGCCGGCATTCAGGAGGCCTTCAATCTCGCCCGCGCCGAAGCCAAAGCGGCATTCTCCAGCGACGAAGTTTACATTGAGAAATACCTTGAAGCCCCCCGCCACATTGAAGTCCAGGTACTGGCCGATCTCCACGGCAATGTCGTCCACCTGGGCGAACGGGATTGTTCCCTGCAGCGCCGCCACCAAAAACTGGTCGAGGAAGCCCCTTCTCCAGCGCTGAACCAAAAAGAGCGCCAGTCCATCGGCGACCGGGTAGTGAACGCGGTAAAGATACTGGGCTACCGCAATGTTGGTACGGTTGAGTTCCTGTTTGAAGACGGCGAATTTTACTTTATCGAAATGAACACCCGCCTGCAGGTCGAACACCCGGTCACCGAAATGATTTGCGGGCTGGATTTGGTGCGGGAAATGATCCGCATCGCCGCCGGTGCGCCGCTGGGAATTACACAATCCGACATCACCTTTACTGGCCATGCCATCGAATGCCGGATCAATGCCGAAAACCCCGATACCTTCCAACCCAGCCCGGGAGTTATTGGGCTGTATCACGCCCCTGGGGGATTAGGTGTCCGGGTCGATTCCGGGTTATATTCCGGATATTCGGTCCCCCCTCATTATGACAGCATGATCGCCAAGTTGATCGTTCACGGTGCCAACCGCAACGAATGCCTGATGCGGCTTCGCCGTGCCCTCGGCGAATACGTGATTGACGGTATCGATACCGTCATCCCCCTGCACCAACGGCTAATGAATGAACCCGACTTCGTCAACGGCGATTACGACATCCATTGGCTGGAGAAATTTGTCGGCAAGGGCCCGAAAAAAGAAACCTCGCCGTGAGCCGCCACGATCCGGGTGTCCAGAAGCTGACCCCGGAATTATTGTTGCGCGCCTATGCGGCAGGGATTTTTCCGATGGCCGAAAGCCGCGACGATCCCGGCGTATTCTGGGTCGATCCTCAGGTCCGGGGGATCATGCCGCTGGACGACTTTCATATTCCCCGGCGGCTGAAAAAAACCGTCCGCAGCGGCGGCTTTGAGGTCCGCATCGATACCGCATTCGATGAGGTTATTCGATTATGCGGGGGCGAAGATAAGGTCCGCCCGGAGACCTGGATCAATGCGGCGATCGAAAACGCCGTCATTGAACTCTTCGACATGGGGTTTGCCCATAGCATTGAAACTTGGCGCGACGGCCGACTAGTCGGCGGGCTTTACGGCATCGCCCTGGGCGGGGCTTTTTTTGGCGAAAGCATGTTTTCCCGATTCCGAGATGCCTCCAAGGTCGCTTTGGTGCACCTGATGGCCCGGCTTCGGCTTTGTGGGTTCACGTTGTTGGATGTGCAATTCATCACCGACCACTTGCGCCGATTCGGGGCCATTGAAATCCCTGCTCGAATATACTTGGAAAAACTTAACGCCGCGATGGAGGTTCAAGGCGCCGTTTTCGGGGATGTTTCTCCAACGGACGTTTCCGACGCGCTGGGGGAACTGTTCTTACAGTCGAGCACCCAGACGTCGTAAACCGGGTGTTCCATTGCCGACAGCGCCGGGCTGGACCTAAACATCCAGCCCCGGAAGAGACTGACCGCCGCCTCGCCCCGGCGGACTTCCCAAATATCAAGGAAGGCGGCACTTTCGGGCGTTTCTTCCGGCGGGCGCTTGTCACAGGTTCTGGCGATGATCTCCAGCGCTCCGAATTTTACCACCTCGCCGACTGGCGCCTCGATGGTCGAAACCCGGGCCGTCACCTTGTCCATGCCTTGCAGGACAGCGACCTCGAAGGGATCTGCCACCGCCGGCCAGGCAAGACCAACGAGGAACAAGCCCCAAAGTAATTTTCCAGAGATGGGGCTCCTTAGCACCCTTGTCGGTTCCTCCAGCGGCAAGGAAGATGATTTCACCAACCTGATCCTCCAGGTCCATGGGGCCCCCGTGACGTCACTCAGGCGTCCAGGGTTGGTAATCACCGGTGGCGGCGGCCCGCCGACCACCCTTGTAGTCATGGCCCTGGGGTCGATAGGCATCGGTGGTGCCCGTCGGGTTGGCGATATGCGCCTTTTGCCACGATTTCGATTCGACGGCTTCCTCCGATAACGGCTCATCGGTCAAGTGGTGGAGCCAGGCATGCCATTCCGGCGGCACCTGCGACGCTTCGACTTTGCCCTTGAACAGGACCCACCGCTTTTCACGACCATGCAGGGTGGCGTTTTTTGCCCGGTAATACCGATTTCCAAATTCATCGGCGCCAACGTTTACGCCCCTTAACCACGTGTAAATTATAGTACCAATATGCATGAGGGCTCGAGAATTTCCGGTTACGTGCTTCCGAGGGTGCGCAAATATGGCACTTGCCCGCTTGTCCGTCCAGTCTCACCGCGCCCTTTCGTTTTGGTTGCCTCTCCGGCCCCGCCCAGATTCCGAGTCGGATCAGGGAAACTAACGAGTCGCAAGAAAGCAAGGGAGACCGATTTTCATACTATATAAAGCATTTCAGAAATAATATAACACGATATATGGTATTTCCTATTGCAAGATAAAAATAGTTGGGCTACATTTTGTGGCGTTGCACCTGGGCAGACACGACATCTAGCATCGACTTCCATCGACAACTAGGATGACGTGAAGGGGGCGGTTCAAAGGCCGCCAAAGGGTCGCAACCGGGGGACTGCAAGGTCCAAAAATGTAATTAACCTGAGACCTTACTTGTTGGGGGAACAATGCAAGTTACGCGGCTTTATACAAAACCAAACGAATCACCTTATTCATCCATCGAATTCCGCACGGTATCGAGCGAAATTAAAAATCCGGACGGATCCGTTGTTTTCAGCCTCTCGGACATGGAGGTTCCAGCGGAATGGTCACAGGTTGCCTGTGATGTGCTGGCGCAGAAATACTTCCGCAAGGCCGGGGTGCCAAAGCGGCTCAAGAAATTTGAGGAAAACGACGTTCCCAGTTGGCTGTGGCGAAGCGCCCCTGACGATGAGGGACTTGCTGACTTGCCGACGGATGAGCAAACGAAAGGTGAAAACAGCGCCAAGCAGGTTTTTGACCGGCTGGCCGGAACCTGGACCTATTGGGGCTGGAAAGGCGGTTATTTCGATTCTGAAGAAGACGCCCGCGCCTACATGGATGAAATGCGCTACATGCTGGCTTCCCAATTCGGCGCGCCTAATTCCCCACAGTGGTTTAATACCGGGCTGTATTGGGCCTATGGCATCGACGGGCCGGCGCAAGGGCATTCGTTTGTCGATTACAAAACCGGGCAACTGATCAAATCGCGATCGGCGTATGAACGTCCACAGCCCCATGCCTGTTTTATCCAGGGCATCGAAGACGATCTGGTCAACGACGGCGGCATTATGGATCTTTGGGTCCGCGAAGCACGCCTGTTCAAGTACGGGTCCGGCACCGGCACCAATTTTTCGTCGCTTCGTTCCTCCGAAGAAGGCCTTTCTGGTGGCGGTCGGTCATCGGGCCTCATGAGCTTCCTCAAGATCGGCGACCGCGCCGCCGGCGCTATCAAGTCGGGCGGTACCACCCGTCGTGCCGCTAAAATGGTCATTGTCGATATCGATCATCCGGATATTGAGCAATTCATCGCCTGGAAGTCGCTAGAGGAGCAAAAGGTCGCCGCACTGGTGGCCGGGTCAAAACTGTTGAGCAAGCATCTCAATGCCGTGATGAAAGCCTGTGTGGATGGCGGCGATGAAGTTGAGGACGAAGACCGCTTCGAGCCCACCAAAAACCCGGCACTCAAAAAGGCCATCCTGGACAGCCGCAAGGCGATGATCCCTGAAAACTGCGTCCAACGGGTGATGCAGTTTGCCCGCCAGGGGTATACGGAAATTGAATTTCCCGAATACAACACCGATTGGGATTCCGAGGCCTATCTTACCGTATCTGGGCAGAATTCGAACAATTCGGTCCGCGTTTCCGACGACTTCCTTGAAAAAGTCCTCGCCGACGGTGAATGGGACTTGATCCGGCGCACCGACGGCAAGCTGGCAAAGAAAGTCCGGGCTCGGGACCTGTGGGAACAGATCGGTCAGTCAGCATGGGCCTCTGCCGACCCCGGCCTACAGTTCGACACCACCATCAACGACTGGCACACCTGTTCCGAAAGCGGCCGCATCAACGGCTCAAACCCGTGTTCCGAATATATGTTCCTGGATGATACCGCCTGTAATTTGGCGTCCTTGAACCTGATGGCGTTCGCCAACGGCGAAAATGGCTTCAATGTTGCCTCGTTCGAGCACGCAGTCCGATTGTGGACCATTACACTTGAGATTTCGGTGATGATGGCCCAGTTCCCGTCGGACATCATCGCCAAGCTGAGCTATGAATTTCGTACGCTGGGCTTGGGATTCGCCAATATTGGCGGCTATTTGATGGCCGATGGCATCCCCTATGATTCTGTAGATGGACGCGCCATCTGCGGCGCCATTTCATCTTTGATGACTGGCTGCGCTTACGCCACATCGGCCGAAATGGCTGCCGAAATGGGCGCTTTTCCAAACTTTGACGAAAACCGGGAACCCATGCTCCGTGTCGTCCGCAATCATCGTCGCGCCGCCCAAGGTGCAAAGACGGGATATGAAGGCCTGTCGATTTCCCCGGTGCCGTTAATCGCAGAGGACAATCCCGATACCCCGTTGGCCCGTGCCGCTCATGACATTTGGGATCGGGTGTTAGAATTGGGTGAGACCCGTGGCTACCGCAACGCCCAGGTATCGGTGGTCGCGCCGACCGGCACCATTGGCCTGGTCATGGATTGCGACACCACCGGCATCGAGCCGGATTTCGCCCTGGTGAAGTTCAAAAAACTGGCTGGCGGCGGGTACTTCAAGATCATCAACCGGATGGTGCCCACGGCGCTTGACGGCCTCGGCTATCCGGAGGCCCAGATCGAAGATATCATCTCCTATGCCATCGGCCATGGAACCCTGAAGGACTCCCCCACCATCAACCATGACGTCTTAAGGGAATTGAAATTCACCGACGGCGCCATCGATGCCATTGAAAATTCATTGGGAGACGCCTTCGATGTCCGCTACGTCTTCAACAAATGGACACTGGGTGAAGAATTCTGCGTCGATACCCTGGGCCTGGACACCGAAGCCCTAAACGGTGTGACCTTCGACATGCTGGCCGCGTTGGGCTTTACCGCCGACGAGATCGAGAACGCCAACAACTTCGTCTGCGGCGCCATGACGCTGGAAGGCGCCCCCCACATCAGAGACGAACATCTGAGCGTCTTCGATTGCGCCAATCCTTGCGGACGGATCGGCAAACGGTACTTGTCGGTGGAAAGCCATATCCGCATGATGGCCGCCAGCCAGCCATTCATCTCCGGCGCTATTTCCAAGACCGTCAATATGCCTAATTCCGCCACCGTCGAGGAATGTAATGAGGCTTATATGCTTTCCTGGCGCCTAGGGCTGAAAGCGAACGCTTTATACCGCGACGGATCGAAGCTTTCGCAACCATTGTCGTCGTCGGTCCTGGAAAGCGATGACCTGGTAGAAGATGTCCAGTCCATCACCGAAGCGCCTGCAGCGGTAAAGGCCAAGGTCATCGCCGAACGCGTTGTCGAGCGGATTATTATCGGCCAACGCCAACGTCCGCCTGACCGACGCAAGGGCTACACCCAAAAAGCTATCGTCGGTGGTCACAAGGTCTATTTGCGCACTGGCGAATACGAAGACGGAAAGCTGTCGGAGATTTTCATCGATATGCACAAGGAAGGCGCCGCCTTCCGTTCGTTGATGAACAACTTCGCTATCGCCATATCCATCGCCCTGCAATACGGGGTGCCGCTTGAAGAATACGTGGATTCTTTCACCTTCACCCGGTTCGAGCCGTCCGGCCCGGTGACCGGCAACGATAGCATCAAGATGGCGACATCGATCCTGGATTATATCTTCCGTGAGCTCGCCGTCAGTTACCTGGGCCGCAACGACCTTGCCCATGTGGTGCCCGAAGACTTGGCGCCCGACAGCATTGGAACCGGCGAAGACGAAGGCCTGTTTACTGCCGGCCCCGCTATGGATGCCGTCAAGAGTGTCGCCAGCCAAGGCTACGTTCGTGGCAATTTCTTTGTGATCAAAGGCGCAAAGGACCAAGGCAACGCCGCCATGGCCCTGGATACTGAGGCCGAGGCTCAAGCTACCGTCGTGGGCACATCTACGGTGGGGGCAGCCCATGTTCCGCAAACCGAAACCGCGTTACAGGAAGCACCTGCCGTGAGCAGCGACGTAATCGAAGCTACGGATGACCGCCTGGGCCAAGTCCGCGAAGCCAAGATGCGTGGTTACGAAGGAGATTCCTGTGGTGAATGCGGGAATTTCACTCTGGTCCGCAATGGCACCTGCCTGAAGTGCCAGACCTGCGGGTCGACAACCGGATGCTCATAGAGAATGACCGAAACTAACGAATTCAGCTTTTTTTTCCGAATCCTCCCTGGGAAACTTGGGACGCGTGCCGGGGGCCCTCCCTGGTACGCGTCCCGCCTTTTTTCCTTATAGGAATAAGCCTCTCACATTTGAATCGCTTAAATTAGGGTAACATCAACATTTTCTCGACATCGCTTGGGCGAGCCCCCATTTTAATCATCTATCGACAGCCGCAAGCGGGACATTTAGTCTTATTCCCTTAAACATCCTTGAATGGTGCCGTTGCCGATAGTGAATAATGTGCAATGGGCCAGATGACTGGGGATTCCTATGGCGAAAAAAAAAGAAAATCAGCTTCTACGTTGTCGATAATGACGCCATCGACCGAAAATTGGATACCGCGCACACAGTGCTGAAGGCACGCAAATCCAAGACCAAGTGTCTGGCGCCGAGAGAAGGCGAGGGCTTCCGGATTTGAACACGCAATGAGCGGACCCATCACCACACGATTGGCAGAACTGGGTATTGAGTTGCCTGAACCGGCGGCGCCCGCGGCCAATTACATCCCCTTCGTCGTTACCGGAAATCTGATCTTCGTCTCCGGCCAGATAACCGTTTGGAACGGGGAACTACGCCATATCGGCCGCCTCGGCGAGAATATTGATATTGACGAAGGCTATCAGGCGGCCCGGCTTTGCGGTCTCAATCTGATCGCCCAGGCCAAGGCCGCCGCCCAGGGTGACCTCGACAAAATCAAACGGGTGGTAAAACTGGGCGGCTTCGTCAATTCGACGCCGGATTTCACCGACCAGCCCAAGGTCATCAACGGCACGTCGGACCTGATGGCTGAGGTGTTCGGGGAGGGCGGCAAACACGCCCGCTTCGCCGTCGGCGCACCGACGCTGCCGTTGGGCGTCGCGGTTGAGGTGGATGGGGTGTTTGAGCTGGGGTGAGGACTCTCACTTAAAATCAATTGGACTTTAACAACTTTAGATTTACTATTCGCCTTGCCTTTCGGATAATTGGATCAAGGATTGAGTTTCCCCGTGCCTGAACGGAAGCTTTTCTCAAACGCCTGAGAAGCCATTTCTTTTCCAAATCCCTAGTTTCTCCTGTCCTTAGCCAGTCAATGGATGAGGCGAGAGCCAACAGCCCCATCCCCCTTGCCAGGGCGCCCAAAAACCATCACATCTAGACCATGCCGGATGGACGCGAACCGACGTCAGTCAATGTGCTTGGCTCGATCAACGAGATCGGGGCCGAAGAGTGGGACGCCTGCGCCGGCGCCGATTATCCGTTCTGTCGGCATGGTTTCCTGTCGGCGTTGGAGGATTCCGGCTCGGCGGCGGCGGAAAGCGGCTGGATGCCACGTCATTTGGCCGTTCACGACGAAGACGGCATCTTGGTGGCGTGCGCGCCGCTGTACCTGAAAAATCATTCTTACGGCGAGTACGTGTTCGACTGGGGCTGGGCCGATGCCTATGAGCGGACCGGCGGGCGCTATTACCCGAAGCTGCTGTGCGCCGTGCCGTTCACGCCGGCAACTGGACGACGCCTTTTGGTGCGCCGGGACCTTCCCACCACCGTCCAGGACGAACTCGCTCATGCCCTGGCCCAGGCCATGGTCACGCTTGGCGAACGATTAGGGGTTTCATCACTGCACATCACCTTCCCGACCAATGACGAGTGGCAAAAATTTGGCAACCTGGGGCTTTTGCAACGTGTCGGTCAGCAGTTTCACTGGCAAAATCGCGATTACGATAATTTCGACGGGTTCCTAAGCGATTTGACATCACGCAAACGCAAAGCCATCAGGAAGGAACGCGCCGCCATCGCCGACCATGGGCTCACCATCAATTGCCTGACCGGCGATGACATTTCCGAGGGTCATTGGGACTACTTTTACCGCTTCTACCGCGATACCACCGATAAGAAATGGGGGCAGAATTACCTGAACCGGGAATTTTTTTCCCTGTTAGGCGACCGCATGGGCGAAAGCGTCGTTTTGGTCATGGTCGAGAAGGCAGGGCAACCGGTAGCCGGCGCGCTCAACCTCAAGGGCGGCGACACTCTTTTCGGCCGCAACTGGGGTTGCAATGCGGATTTTAAGTTTCTCCACTTCGAAACTTGTTATTACCAGGCCATCGACTACGCCATCGCCAACGGCCTAACATGGGTGGAAGCCGGTGCCCAGGGGCCACACAAGGTTCAACGGGGATATTTGCCCCGCCCTACCTATTCTGCCCATTGGATTGCCGATCAAGGCCTTCGCAGCGCCATCGAACGATTCCTGGGCGATGAACGCCGGGATATTGAACATGAAATGCAATTCCTGGCTGCCCGTTCGCCGTTCAAAAAAATGGATTGAAACCGGCCTCGGAGTCACTCTCCGTTAACGATTACCGGACTACACTTGCGGCGAACTAGTACAAGGGTACGGCTCCGGTGAATGTGGTTTTTAACGCCCTCTCAGCCTCAGGCCCGCTGTTAATGGCGGGGCTGGCGTTCTTGATGTTGGTCCAGTCGCCGATGGCGGAGGCTGCACCCACCAAGTGCGCCCGGCTTTTACCCACCGGCACCCGCGAAGTCATTATCAACCAATGTTCAAATGCCGGATCGTCAACATCATTCGCAAGCGCCCTGGTAACGCGGTGCCGGTCTCGCGCAGCTTTAATGTACAATCGAATTCACAGATCACGGTTCCCTTCCGCGGACCGGGCCGTTCCCGCATTACCTCGGAACGGGCGTGCAAGGGGGATCCGGGCGCGCCTATAAATCTGGCCGATCCCAACCCCCGCAAGAAGAAGGCGCCGGAGAAATGCATCGGCATGCAACAAACCTCCAGCGGCGGCATCACCCTGGTTAATAAATGCAAGGCCTGCAAAGTCGCCCTGATCGAACGCCAAAACAGGACCGGGGGAAATGGCAAACGCCATGCCTACAAGGTCGCTCCGCAATCGGCGATCGAGGTATTATCCAAAGGCGCCGCCCAAATCGCGCTACTGGCCGAGGTCGATTGTCCCTAATCCGCGTTCATGTCTTCCTGGGCCACATTTCAAGCGCCACTTCGATATCAACCTCTCTGACCGCGGCGCGAGGTGGCGGCGGAGACCCATCGACATGGGCCGGAAATAATACGCTGGTCCAGCCGGCATCGCCCCGGCCACCCCTAGACACCAGTCCCCGCGCCTGGACATGGGAGTCGGTGGCGGCTTCGGCATAATCCAGAACCGCGTGATAACAACAGTCAACATCCGCCAACAGGGCTTCCCAATAGTCGAGCGAATTGGCGGCGATGATGTCCGAAATCTCGTCAATCAAGGCCGTTTGCGGCATCGGATCGTGTTGGCGGGCAATCCATTCGGGGTGCTCCACAGCATCACAGAAATTAGCCCAAAAATGCGCCTCCAACGCACCGATGGTGATGAACCGTCCATCCCCAGTGGCGTAGACCTGATAACAGGCCGCCCCACCATTGAGCAGGTTTTCAGCGCGCTTCAGGCCGCCATTGGCAGATGCCGTCAGACCGAAGGCCTGCCAGGACAGCATGGTTTCCGACAGGCTGACATCCAGGTAGGCGCCCTTGCCGCTTCGACCACGCGCAGCGAGCGCGCCGGTAACGGTCAGGGCCGCCTGCAAGGCGCTGGCGTAATCGGCGGCCGGCGGCCAGGTCATCACCGGCCTTGAAGCAACGCCCGAGGCACTGAACATCCCCGTTGAGGCCATGTAATTGATGTCATGTCCGGCCTTGAGCCGTTTGGGGCCGGTTTGCCCATACCCCGAAAGGGCGCAGTGGATAAGACTTTTATTGAGGCTTTCAAGCCGGTCGCGGCCGAAACCAAGCCTTTCCAGCACGCCGGGCCGATACGATTCCAACAAGACGTCGGCGGCCCGGATCAGGCTTTCGAACGCCTGCTTGCCTGGCTTGGATTTAAGATCAATGGCGACCACGGTCTTGCCGGCATTGACGACGTCGTAATATGGATTGCGGGCATCCTTGCCTCCAAGCTGCCCGGTCACCGGGCTCAAGCGGCGCTGTGGATCGCCGTTGGGGGGCTCAACCTTGATCACCTGCGCCCCCATATCGGCGAGCAACTGAGTGGTGAACGGACCGGGAAGAAACTGACTCAAGTCAAGAACACGAACACCGTTTAGAAAGTCCGCCAACATCGTACCGCCGCCCGGGATCGTTCCGTTACTTGTCAATGAGCGCCGGCACCTTGCCCTTGCGGCGTTTGACCGGAAGCTTCGAGCCTTTGACGTCGGGGTAATCGAAGACGAATTTGTTGTCCTTGAGTTTGACCACGACAACGCCGCCTTTTGCCAACTTGCCGAACAACAATTCCTCGGCCAACGGTTTTTTGATGTATTCCTGGATCACCCGACTGAGCGGACGGGCGCCGAACTTCACATCATAGCCCTTCTTGGCCAGCCATTTGCGGACCGGTTCGGTGAGTTCGATAACGACATTCCGGTCTTCAAGCTGCAATTCCAGTTCCATGACGAATTTGTCGACGACCAGGGCGACGATTTCCGGCGGCAATGATTTGAATTGAATGGTCGCATCCAGCCGATTGCGGAATTCTGGCGTGAACATCTTTTCGATCGCCTCAATATCGTCACCGACGCGTTCTTCGCGTTCAAACCCAATCGCCGCCTTGGCCATGTCGGCGGCGCCGGCGTTGGTGGTCATGATCAAAACCACATTGCGGAAATCGATGCTCTTGCCGTTATGGTCCGTTAGCTTGCCATGATCCATCACCTGCAACAGGATATTGAACAGGTCCGGGTGCGCTTTTTCAATTTCATCCAACAGCAGCACGGAATGGGGTTGGTGGTCGATGGCGTCCGTCAACAGCCCGCCCTGGTCGAAACCAACATAGCCTGGCGGCGCGCCAATCAGCCGTGAAACAGAATGGCGTTCCATATATTCGGACATATCGAAGCGGACCAATTCCACGCCCATGGTCAGCGCCAATTGCTTAGCCACTTCGGTCTTGCCGACACCGGTGGGGCCACAGAACAGGTAAGACCCGATGGGTTTTTCCGGGTCGCGCAATCCGGCCCGCGCCAACTTAATGGCGCTAGAGAGAGCGCTGATCGCTTTATCCTGGCCAAAGACCATGGTTTTAAGGTCGCGGCTTAGGGTCTTCAAGGCCTTGCGGTCGTCCACGGAAACGCTTTTCGGCGGTATCCGGGCGATTTTGGAGACGACGGCCTCGACATCCTTAACGGTCACCGTTTTGCGGCGCTTTTTCTTCGGCAACAGCATCCGGGACGCGCCGACTTCATCTATAACGTCGATCGCCTTATCAGGCAGCTTTCGGTCATTGATATAGCGGGCCGCCAACTCTACCGCCGAGCGTAACGCCTCCATGGTGTAGCGGACCTTGTGGTGGTCTTCGAAATAGGGTTTCAGGCCACGCAAAATCTTGACCGTGTCCTCGATGCTGGGCTCATAAATATCGATCTTCTGGAAGCGACGGGCCAAGGCGCGATCTTTTTCAAAGTAGCTGCGGTATTCCTTGTACGTGGTTGAGCCCATGCAGCGAAGGTTGCCGTTGGCCAGGGAGGGTTTCAAAATGTTAGACGCGTCAATGGATCCGCCCGACGTAGATCCGGCGCCGATGACGGTATGGATTTCATCGATGAACAGAATGGAATCATCCATTTTTTCCAATTCCGACATCACACTCTTGAGGCGTTCCTCGAAATCGCCCCGGTACCGGGTGCCGGCAAGCAACGCGCCCATATCGAGAGAATAGATGACCGCATTGATTAGCACTTCCGGCACCTCCTCCTCGACGATTCGTTTTGCCAGTCCTTCGGCGATGGCCGTCTTACCGACGCCGGAATCACCGACATAAAGCGGATTGTTCTTGGTCCGGCGGCAGAGAATTTGGATGGTCCTGTCGATTTCCTCCTGCCGGCCGATAAGGGGATCGATCCGGCCTTCCGCAGCTTTTTTGTTGAGATTGACACAATAGGCCTCAAGCGCCTCATCACCCTGTTCGACGACCCCTTCCTCGGCCCCCTCCTCATCGGCGCCTTGGACTGGCTGGGGTCGGGATTCACCGGGAACCTTGGCGATGCCGTGAGAAATATAATTGACCGCATCCAAGCGCGTCATGTCATGCAGCTGTAGGAAATAAACGGCATGGGATTCTCGTTCCGAGAACAAGGCGACCAAAACGTTGGCCCCGGTCACTTCCTCCCGGCCCGAGGATTGCACATGAATGACGGCACGTTGAACAACCCGCTGGAATCCGGCCGTCGGTTTCGGCTCGCCACCCTGGGACCGCCCGATATCGGCGAGATCATTGTCAATAAAATCGGTCAGGTCATGGTGCAATTGTTCCAGGTCCACGCCACAGGCACGTAGCACCGCAACGGTATCCTGGTCATCGGTCAACGACAACAACAAGTGCTCCAACGTCGCGTACTCGTGATTTCGCTCGGTGGCTAGCGCCAATGCCCGATGAAGCGTTTGTTCAAGATTGCGTGACAGCATGTTGTTCTCCGTTATTTTTCTGATTAGTAGGCGCTTATTTATTGGTCGTCATCGCCGTCTTTCTCGATCGTGCATTGCAGGGGATGCTGATGTTGCCGGGCAAGATCCATGACCTGACTGACTTTTGTTTCCGCTACCTCATAGGTGTACACACCGCACATCCCGACGCCCTTTTGGTGAACGTGCAGCATGATTCGAACAGCCTCCTCGCTACGTTTGTCGAAATACTGTTCCAACACGTGGACGACGAACTCCATCGGCGTGTAGTCATCATTCAAAAGCAAGACCTTGTACATGGCCGGCTTTTTGGTCTTTTTCCTGGACTTGATGGCGACACCGACCGCGGTGTCTTCATCGTCCACGCCAATGGGTGGTTTTTTCGGCTGATTGGGAACACTCATTCGCTTTGCTCTAGTTTTTCGCTTCCCTTCTAACCGGGGAAGCACCTTACGCAGTCTACAATATATGTGGCTAAATTTCTCCGCTGGAAGCCCCCTCAATGCCAATTTTTACGCCAATCCTTTGACTTAACAGTGACAAAAGCACAATTTGAACTTCAATATGCAACATAAATAATTGATATTAATGTACTAATTTATTCGGATGGCCAGTATTTGGGCTTTGCAGACCGGCCCTGGGCAATCGTTATTTGCAGGCTCTCATAACAGCCTATGGGTGGAATTGGGCGTTTTTGTGGTTTCACCTTCATAATTCGAATCATCAAAAACGACGTGGAAATTGACATGAAAATGCCTCACAACAGCCCCGAATGACTGCTGAAAGCGTGATGCCTGACCGAACCTACAATGTTCTTTTCCTATGCACCGGCAATTCATGCCGCAGCATCATCGCCGAATGCCTGCTCAACCAATTGGGCCGGGACCGCCACAAAGGGTATAGCGCCGGCAGCCATCCGGCCGGACGGGTCAACCCCAGCGCCGTTCGGGCGCTCCAAAATCGAGGCTTTCCCAGCGATGGACTCCGTTCCAAAAGCTGGGATGAATTTGAGGCTGCCAACGCCCCGGTTATGGATGTGATCATCACGGTTTGTAATTACGCCGCCGGTGAAAGCTGTCCGGTTTGGCTAGGGCAACCGGTCAGCGCCCATTGGGGTCTTGCCGACCCAGCTCTGTTCATCGGCAACGGCGAAGAAACGGCTGCCGTGTTCGATGCCACCCTGAACCACCTGGAACGGTTGATCCGGGGTTTTCTGGACATGCCGAAAGAAGAATGGAGCGCGGGCGCCTTGAACCGTCTGCTGAATATTATGCCAGCCTAAGGATAGGCGCTTAGGTCCGTCCCGGATTTTCGTACCACTGGCGGCTGGAATTGACGATCCGCACCACCGACAACATGACTGGAACTTCGACCAGTACACCCACCACCGTGGCCAGCGCCGCCCCGGAATTGAACCCGAACAGGCTGATGGCGACAGCCACCGCCAGCTCGAAAAAGTTACTGGCGCCAATCAAAGCCGATGGCCCGGCGACGCAATGCTCGACACCGAAATGGCGGCTCAACAGATAGGCCAAGCCGGAATTGAAATAGACCTGGATGGTAATCGGCACCGCCAGCATGACAATAACCAGCGGTTGGGCGATGATCTGTTCGCCCTGAAAGCTAAACAACAAAACCAGCATCGCCAACAACGACACCAATGAGACCGGTTGAAGAAAATCCAGAACCGATTGAAGACCGTCTTCCCCGCCCCGGCTCAATTTCCATTGCCGCAGGATCTGGGCGAAAATCACCGGCGCCACGATGTACAGCCCCACCGACAACAACAATGTCTGCCACGGCACCGTAATTGACGAAATCCCCAGCAACAGGGCAACAATGGGGGCAAAGGCGAATATCATGATGACATCGTTCAGGGCGACCTGGCTCAGGGTAAAATGCGGCTCGCCGTCGGTCAGGTTGCTCCACACAAAAACCATGGCCGTACAAGGTGCCGCCGCCAGAATTATCAATCCGGCGATATAGGATTCAATTTCCGATGACTCCAACATCGGCGCAAATAAATAGCCGATGAACAACCAGCCCAAGGCAGCCATGGAAAAGGGCTTTACCGCCCAATTGATAAACAGCGTGACGCCAATGCCGCGCCAGTGTTCCCGCACCTGATGTAGGGCGGAAAAATCGATCTTCAGCAGCATGGGGATGATCATCAGCCAAATCAAAACGGCCACGGGGATATTGACCTGGGCGATTTCGGCCTGGCCGATCAATTGAAAGGGTTCGGGGATGAAATGCCCCAAACCAATGCCGATGAGAATGCAAAGAATTACCCATAGGGTCAGGTAGCGTTCGAACAGGTTCATGGCTGGTTTCGCTAGTTTGGCCGCTTCTTCGTCCATTAAGAATGCTCCCGGCGAAAATCAGAAGCGCGACTATACAGGCGCGGCAAAATAGATAAAACGAGCACAATATAACGCCCGACGGCGGGAGATGCCATCGGGCGTTATATTGCCACCCAGTAATAGGGAGGGGGGAGGACTAGGCGGCAATCGGCTTGGAGAATTTCTCAACCGCGGCGTTAACCCGCTTGGTGATCGGCTTGCTGGCGGCCTCGGCGACCTTAACCGACAGGTCGGAAATCTTACGGCTGTCTTCAAGGGCCTTGGCATAGTTGGATTGGGCCAATTCGGCTTGCGCATCCATGACATCGGCAACGGTCTTGCAGCCAAAAATCTTCTGGGTTGCGGCAACGCTGTCTTCCAGCGAAGTCTGGGCGAGGCCAAACAGGGCGGTGTTGATGTCCTGGACGCCCTTAACAAAAATGGCGTTGGACTTCATCACTGCGTCCACGGCTTCCTTGCCATAAGAAACGGCATTTTCGTACCCTTTGAGGGCCTCGGTGGCGGTCTTGTTGTTTACGTTCGACATTTTGGTGTCTCCTATATTTAAAATTTTCGGGACATCATCGGGAATGTCCCGCTCATGGCCCGAAAGCCAAGTTAAATTCGATTGCTGCAATGCAACATAACGACCCTTATATAGCACTTCTACCATGGCTGTCAACTAATTTTGTGCACTGCAGCATAATTTATATTTACAATAACATATTGTTTTAATTATTTTTATATTTAGATAATTTTAGATTAAAAATTTTTTTGTGCAATTGCGTAATAAGCACCCCTCACCCATCGCCTTCCAAATCGGACCAAAATTTCCGATACCCGCCCAAAGCCGTTAACGTTTTTTTTAAGGAAGCCAAAGTAGAAGTATTTGATTCGCAAATAAAAAACCTGGAGACGCCACCCCGTTTAGTGGTTAAAGTCGGGGGATTCTGTCCGGCGAATCGCTTAAGGAGGTTAAACGTTGTCGATACGTTCTGGGAATCTGACAAAACATAACTGGTTATGCAGGCTGCCACGCCCCCTGGTGCCGACATTCTTTGCCGCCTTGTTGATTTTTGCTGCCTCGCCGGTTTACGCCAAGTACGCTTCCTATGTCATGGATGCCCAAACCGGACGCGTTATCCATGAGATCAACGCCGATACCCGGAATTATCCTGCTTCGCTGACCAAGATGATGACCCTTTATTTGGTCTTCGATGCCTTGGAATCCGAATTGTGGACCATGAAAACCCGTCTTCGGGTTTCAGCCCGCGCCGCGCGCCAGCCGTCATCGAAACTTGGCCTAAGGCGCGGCCAAACCATTACCGTCAAACAGGCGATGCTGGCGCTGATCACCAAGTCAGCTAATGATGTGTCCACCGTTATCGCCGAGAACCTTAGCGGTTCCGAACGCGCCTTTGCCCTTAAAATGACCGCCAAGGCACGCAAGATCGGCATGAGACGGACCACTTTCCGCAACGCCTCCGGCCTGCCCCACCGTGGGCAATTGAGCACGGCACGGGACATGGGCACCTTGGCCCGCGCCCTGATCCGGGACTTCCCTCGCTACTACCACTATTTTTCGACGGACCGGTTTTCCTATGGCGGCGCGACTTTCAAAAATCACAATAAGCTGCTGCAAACCTATGATGGTGTCGACGGAATAAAGACCGGCTATATCCGCGCCTCGGGATTCAATTTGGTCGCTTCGGCCAACCGCAGTGGCCAGCGGATCATCGGCGTCATCTTCGGCGGCAACTCACCGAATTCCCGAAATGCCCTGATGACCCGGCTTTTAAACCTGGGCTTTAAGGCGCTTAACAATTCGCCCCGCAATGTTTACGCCGCTGCCGACATTACCGCTAAGGCAAAAAAGGCCAATACCAAGAAAGCCAGGGCCAAAATCAAGAAACGTGTAAAAACTAAGGCTAAAGCCAAAAAACATGCCAACCTCAAGCCCCCGGTACCCAAGCACCGCCGTTGGGGTATCCAGGTCGGCGCATTCGCCCGATACAAACAAGCCTATGAGGCCGCCCGCAAGGCGATCGAAAAAGCGCCCAGCCTTTTATTGAACGCCGCCATCAAAGTGGTGCCCCTGAAAAAAAGAAACGGCCGAACCCTTCATCGAGCCCGCTTGAAAGGCTTGAGCATGAATCAAGCAACCAAGGCTTGCGCCATCATCATCAAACGCAAGGGGCAGTGCATGGAGATCCAAATGCGCAAGGGCTATCGGGTTGCCTTCAACGTCCGCTGACGGCCATCCGCCGCCAGCGGCAGGATGAATTAAAAACTATCACACCAACCGATAAAGACGTCCTGGTCGGCATCGACATCCAGAACGATTTTTGTGCCGGCGGTGCGCTTGCGGTGCCAAACGGCGAAGAGACCGTCGCCCTCACCAATCGCCTTGCCCGGTCTTTCGAAAACGTGGTGCTGACACAGGATTGGCACCCAAAAGGGCACCTTTCCTTTGCCTCTTCCCATCCAGGCAAATCACCGCTTGAAACCACCGACATGCCCTATGGTCCGCAAGTGCTGTGGCCGGATCACTGTATCCAGAACACCAAGGGGACAGCATTCCACGACGGCCTTGAGGTCGCCCATACCGCGCTTATCATCCGCAAGGGGTTCCGCCCGAACATCGATTCCTATTCGGCCTTCTATGAAAACGACCAACAAACGGTGACGGGCCTGAGCGGATATCTTCGCCAACGCGGATTAAGGCGGGTTTTCCTGACCGGATTGGCCACCGATTTCTGTGTCCAGTATTCGGCCCTGGACGCCAGGAAGGAAGGGTTCGAGACGGTGGTGATCGAGGATGCCTGCCGCGCCATCGATATCGAGGGCTCATTGGACGCCGCCATGGCCGCCATGCTCGGTACCGGCGTCGACATAATTCAATCGAAGGAAATTGTTGCAATTAACTAGGGACCGGGCGTTCAGTCCAAGTTTGGCGGCTCGATGCCGCTTTCCGTCAATGCCGCCCGCAGTTGGTCTTTCAATCGCTCCAGGCCTTGGGCGGTGTCTGATTCGCATCTGGCGACTAAGACCGCCTGGGTATTGGATGCCCGGAGCAGCCACCAACCATCATCGTTCTCGACGCGTACACCGTCGATATCGTAAACGCTGACCCCCTCGGCGCTATGCAGCCGGGCCTTGACCTCTTCGATCACCTTGAACTTGCGGTCTTCCGGGCAATCGAAGCGCAGTTCGGGCGTATTCACCATCACCGGCAACCGGTCATAACTGACCGCCAGGCTTTCGCCCGACCGATTGACCGCCGATAACAGCCTGACTGCAACATAAAGCGCGTCGTCATAGCCATAATAGCGGTGCTTGAAAAAGATATGGGCGCTCATTTCTCCGGCCAGGGGGGAGCCCACCTCCGCCATTTTGTTCTTGATATGGGAATGGCCGGTTTTCCACATCAAAGGCTTGCCGCCCAAGCGAGTAATTTCATCAAAGAAAACGCGGCTCGACTTGACGTCGGCAATAATGGTAGCGCCGGGTTGATCGGCCAGCACCTCTGCTGCCAGGATCACCATCAACTGATCACCCCACAGCACCCTGCCCCGGCCATCGATGACGCCGATGCGGTCTCCATCGCCGTCAAAGGCGATGCCAAGGTCACAGCCCTGGGTGGCCACCGTATCCTTTAATTGCTGCAAATTACTTTCAACCGTGGGGTCGGGATGATGGGCGGGAAAAGTGCCGTCAATGTCCTCATTCAACAGGATGTGGCTGCCGGGAAGCCCCTCACAGAGCCTCGTCAGCGCCTCGCCGGCGGCGCCGTTGCCGGCATCCCAGGCGACCTTCAGCGGCGCCCCCCCACCCGGCTCATAATCACTGAGCAGCCGGGCCACGTAATCGCTGAGGACGGCTTTTTCCGTAACCTTGCCCTCTCCAATTGTAAAGTCGCCACGCCCAGCGCATTCCCCAAGCCACCGGATGTCGTCGGCAAAAAACGGTTTCCCGTCGAGGACCAACTTAATGCCATTGTAATCTGGGGGATTGTGCGACCCGGTGATCATCAATCCGGCATCCGTGGGCAAGGTTGTTTGGGCGTAATACAGCATCGGCGTCGGTCCCCGCCCGATTTTGGTGACATCCACCCCCGTACTGACCAACCCTCCGACCAGGGCCGCTTCCAATTGCGGCGAAGACAGACGTCCGTCATAGCCGACGGCAGCGGTCTTGAAACCGCGTTCCACCATGATGGAACCGAAGGCGCGGCCGATGATGTTGACGTCCTCAGGCGCAAGAGTGTCGGGAACAATGCCGCGAATATCGTATTCACGAAGAATGGTAGGATCGAATTGGTGGCCTCCGGCCATGGAAGCGTCCCTCCTATACGGAGCCCGAGGCGCGGCCGACGCAAGTATACTGGAACCCAGCTTCGGCCAATTCTTTCGGATTATAGATGTTGCGTAAATCCACCATCACCGGCACCTTCATTAGCGACTTGATGCGATCCAGGTCGAGGGCCCGAAATTCGTTCCATTCGGTAACGATGGCGACCGCGTCAACGCCGGTCACTGCATCATAGGAATCACTGCACCAATCGACGCCATCCAGCATTGTTTTGGCTTCATCCATGCCTTCGGGGTCGAAGACCCGCACAGATGCGCCGCCCTTTTTCAGGCCGGCGATAATGTTGAGGCTCGGCGCTTCGCGCATATCGTCGGTATTCGGCTTAAACGTCAACCCGAGCACGGCGATGGCCTTACCGTCGACCGAGCCGCCGCACGCGGCGGTAATTTTTTCAGCCATCCGTTCCTTGCGGGCGTCATTGACGGTGGTAACGGCCTCGACAATGCGCATAGGTGTTCCGACTTCGGCGGCGGTTCTGGCCAGGGCCAGTGTATCCTTGGGAAAACACGACCCGCCATATCCAGGCCCCGGGTGCAGGAACTTGGAACCGATGCGGCCATCAAGGCCGATCCCCCTGGCAACATCGTGGACGTCGGCATCGACGACTTCACACAAATCGGCAATTTCATTGATGAAGGAGATCTTCGTCGCCAGGAACGCATTGGCGGCATATTTAATCAATTCCGCAGTCGGGCGGCGGGTAAACAAAATCGGTGTCTCAATTAAAAAAAGTGGCCGATACAACTGTTTCATGCGGTCGCGGGCGCGATCACTTGTGGTCCCGATGACGACACGGTCGGGCCGCATAAAGTCATTGATCGCCGAACCCTCACGCAGGAATTCCGGATTTGAGACAACATCGAAATCGGCGTCAGGGTTAACGTCCCGGATGATCGCCTCAAGCTCCCGTCCGGTGCCGACGGGAACAGTCGATTTGGTCACCACTAACGTATACCCGTCCAAGGCGGCGGCAATCTCCTCGGCCGCCCCCTTGACGTACACAAGATCGGCGCCACCATTATCTTCACCACTCGGCGTGCCAACGGCGATGAACACCGCATCGGCGCCTTTGACCGCGTCTTTAAGAACGGTGGTGAACGCCAGCCGCCCCGCCTTGGCGTTGCTGGCAACCATCGTCTCAAGCCCGGGCTCGAAGATCGGCATTTCGCCGCCATTGAGTTTATCGATTTTGGCGGCATCCTTATCGACGCAAATAACATCGTGACCGAATTCGGAAAAGCAGGTTCCCGAAACCAATCCCACATAGCCGGTGCCGATCATTGTTATATGCATGATGTCTCCATTTTATCCGCCGCCATGTAAATCACTACGTTCGGCGGCAAAGGCGCTATTGGCCTCCACGAACCCCATCTTGGACCCACAATCAAAACGCCGGCCGTCGATACGCAAGCCATGGAACGGGGTGCCTTCCAATGTTGCGGCCAGGGCGTCGGTAAGCTGGATTTCACCACCGGCGCCGGTCACTTTTTTGTCCAAATGCTCGAATACCTCCGGCTGCAGGATATAGCGGCCAATAATGGCAAGGCGGGAAGGCGCATCATCGGGTGACGGTTTTTCCACCAGCCCCTTTGCGCGGGCCAGACGCCCGTCATCTTCGGTCACGTCGAGAATGCCATATCGGCTGGTCAGATCCGCCGCCACTTCCTCAACAGCAACAACATTACCACCGGTGCCTTGGTAAGCGTCCATCATCTGGCTCAGACATCCGGGTGTGGCCTGTATCAAGTCATCAGGCAACAACACGGCGAACGGCTCATTGCCGATAAAATCCCTGGCGCACCAGACTGCATGGCCCAGGCCCAAAGGATCCCCCTGGCGGGCAAAGGAAATCTTCTTGGGGTGCGGAAAATCATCGCGAATGGATGCCAAGGCTTCCGTCTTTCCTCGAGCCTCAAGGAAGGATTCCAATTCTACGGCGGGGCTGAAATGATCTTCAAGCGCACTTTTTCCCGGCGCCGTTACCATGACCATCTCATCAATTCCGGCTTCCATGGCTTCTTCCACGGCATACTGAATTAGGGGTTTGTCTACCACCGGCAGCATTTCTTTGGGTAAGACCTTGGTCGCCGGCAAAAACCGGGTTCCCAGACCTGCAACCGGAAATACGGCCTTGGTAACCGTTTTGGCCATGTGCGTACTCGAAAAATCCGTTGACTGTGCAAATGGATACCGCACCCGCGAAGGAGCGCGGTCTTTTTGCCATAGGCGTGCGTCGCCCGCAAGGACGCTGGGTCAATCTCCCAGTAACACATCCTTGGCCTGATTGATCTGTGCCGCCAGATAGGTCGATCCGCCGTGGTCCGGGTGCATATTCGAAATCAGTCGATGATGGGCATCTTTGATCTCTTTTTCACCGGCACCGTGATCAAGGCCTAGGATCTCCAGCGCTTCTTCGCGAGTCATGGCGCCTTGGCCACGGTTGGCATTCCGGCTTCCTGCTCCTCCGGCACCCTCCCCAGCCCCACCTGGCGATTCGCCTTGGACACGGTCGTGCCAATCCGGGTGTTCCCGATCTAGATAGGCTTCCAATACCTGCGTCGAGGGCTGGTCTTCGACCCAACAGGTTTGTAATAGAACCACTAGTTCTTCCAAGGTCATCTCCGCCAGGGTGCGCCCGGCGTAGTCGCCTTCAATGACTTCCCCCGACATTCGACCCGAATCGTGATCCAGCCCCATGCGCAAAAAACGGGTTTCAACGTCTGATGATTGACCAGTTGGACCGCCGCCCCAGCCGGATGTCATCCGCGAAAAGGTTTTAAACATTCGATGCGCCGCCCGCGCCCGCAACAACCAGGGTAACAGCGCCGGCAGGGCGAAGATGGCCCACCCCAGCCGGCCGGAGAACACAAAGAACAAGGCTACCGCCCCGATGATCCCGAGAAGCAACCATTTCAAGACCTTCATCAGTAACTTCGGATCGGCGGTGGTGAACCAGCGCCCAGCCAGAAGTAGCCCTGCCAGAATCGCAACACCAAGAATTAAATAGGGAAACATGCGCTCATCGGTCCTTCACTTGATGGACGAGCTTTAGCACTTCTCCGCCCCGTTTCGTGGCCAGACTTTCCAATGCCAAACGGCCGCCAGCGGCATAAACCGCCACTGCGCCCAAAAGGTCCTTCAGGATTTGAGCGCTGTTGGAATCGAATTGGCAATAGGCACCGTTGGTCAGTTTGGCTATCTGTTGGAAGGCGAAAGCAGCAATCGGGTCTCCGCCTTCGTGGAACATAAAGGCCGGAACACCCATCAACCCCAACTCACCGGCGATCTTACCGGCGTGGTCGATGTCTTCTTCGAAACAGTCGCCGACGAAAACCAACGCGTTAATTTTTTTCTTCTTGGTTTCATTGACGGCGTGAGACAGCACCTTGCCGATCTGGGTTGCGCCGGCAAGGCAGAAGACCGACGTCATTTGCCGCAACAAGGCGTTTTCGTCGGCGGTCCAACGGCTGGCTTTGAATTCACCGAATCCCCGGTAAAAGGCGAGCTGAATTTCCAATCCGCCCAAGGCCGCTGTTTCGTGGAACATCTCGCCCTGTATGCGCGCCGCCATGTCCCAGGTGGGCCCGCGGCTGGCGGTGGCATCCATGGCGAACAACAGCCGTCCACGCTGTCCCGGTATTATCTGGGCCGGTGTCAGCCGCGCCCTTTCCAGGAACGCATCGACATCGGCCTGGGAGGTTTTCTTAGCAGGAACCTTGGCGTCACCTTTTGCCATGGGCCTAATCTTATCCCGTCTTTGGAGTGGGCGACAGTTTAGTGGCTTCGGGTAGGTGGATCGCACTAATCAGGTCCGCAACCTCTTGGCGGGCGGCCAGGTGCGATGGGCCGAGCGCTTGCGGGCCGACGGCGTCCTTCAGGTCCATAATCGTCAGTCCGGCCAGGAACAGTTCGCGAAAAATTACCCGTTCGCCGAATCCCGGAACCACCCGAATCCCGATCCGCGCCGACAGGTCTTTTAATACACCGTCCATCTTACGCTTGTTATGGGTATCCAAGCTGGACAACCGGTTGCGCATGACCAACCAATCGATCGTTCCGCCGTCACGCTCGGCGCGCGCCTGTTTCTGTTTCCACACCATTTCCGCATAATGGCTGGGCGCCATCACCGCCATCCGTACGCCATCGACATGGGCGAGCACATCAAGATCTAAGAAACTGTCGTTGATTGGCGTAATCAGGGTATCGGCATAAGAATGGGCCAATGAAGACAGCGGCCCGGCGCTGCCCGGCGTATCAACGACAACGACATCGTGATTAATTAACCCGCCCTCCATCAACAACGTCAATTGGACGGCAACCGCTTCGCCGTTTCCAGAATCTTCTACCGCGCCTTCGGGCGGGGTAATGGTGTAGGGGTCGGGCATCTTGATGTCACTGCCTGCCGCTTTGATAAAGGCGCGGCGATTGGCCAGATATCGGCTCAGTGTTCCCTGTCGGTAATCGACATCGATGCTGGCCACTGAATACCCAGCCTGCAACAGGCCAATGATCACGTGCATGGCGGTGGTTGATTTACCGCTGCCGCCTTTTTCGTTACCAACAACGATGATGTGAGCAGGTGACGAACTCATTAGCCGCCGCCATTGTCGGCACGCAGCCAAACCGCGGTGTCGTGAAAGGCGGCGCCGCCTGCCGGTGGCGCCGGGTCGGCGCCGGTCAGCGCATTAATGCCAACCCCTTCGATGAATGCTTTGTTGGGCCAGATGCCTTCAACCACGACAACACCTTGTTGAAGGCCGTCAAAGGGCTTGGCGTGAACGACGACATCACCCCGTTGATTGCCGATGCGGACCCGGTCGCCTTCTGCCAAATTTAAGTTCCGGCAATCGGCGGGATGGATCAGGATTGTCGGGCGGCCTTCCTTCTTCCGCGAAGTTTCTGTTTCGGTAAAGGAAGAATTCAGGAAACGCCGCGCCGGCGCCGTCACCATCCGATAAGGATGGTCCGGGCTGGCCGCTTCAATCGTTTCCATATGATCCGGCAACGCGGGCATTTCAGCGTGGGCCGGACCCAAAGCGGCCCAGTCAGGGGCGAACCGGAAACGGCCATCGGCATGGCCGAAGCCATTGAGGAAATTCATATCATCGGCAGGCTTGGCGCAATCGATCCAGCGCGCCTTTAACGCCTCCTCAGCCCCCGGCAGACCCGACGCCTTCAAGGATTGGTCAATCAGTTCCCATGGCGTCATGGTAAAGCCCGGATGGTCGGCGCCAAGGCGTACGGCTAAGGCGCAAATAACGTCATGATTGGACCGGCATTCGGCATAGGGTTCGATAATCTTCCGGGTGACTTGAAGATAGGTATGACCACCGCCCTTATACATGTCGTCGTGTTCCAGGAACATCGTCGCCGGCAGGATGATATCGGCCAATTCCGCAGTTTCGGTCATGAACTGTTCATGCACGCAAAGGAACAAATCCTCGCGCTTCAACCCCCGCAAGACTTTCAAGGTCTCAGGCGCCACCATCGCCGGGTTCTGGTTTTGAATCAGCATCGCCGTCACCGGTGGCCCGCCCATAAGTGCGTCTTCGTCGCCGGTGAGCACATCGCCGATTCGCGATAGGTCCAGTTCCCTGACCTTCGGATCCACAACATCCAGGCCCTTGATCACCGTCTGGTCAATACCGTACAGGCCGGCATTGCCAAAAAGCGCGCCGCCGCCGGGATGTTGCCATGCGCCGGTCACGGCCGGCAGGCAGGTCGCCGCGTGGACATTGGCGGCGCCGTTGCGGCTGCGGGAAAAACCATAACCGACGCGGATATAGCTGCGTTTGGTTTCGCCATATAACCGGGCGAAGGAAATGATGTCGTCTTGCGGCAGTCCTGTAATGTCCGCCGCCCAGGCCGGGGTCTTTTCCTTGAGGTGTTGTTCCAGCCGCTCTGGGTCATCCGTATGGCGCGCCATATAATCCCGGTCCGCATACCCCTCGGCAAACAGCACATGCATAACGCCGACGGCCAAGGCGCCATCGGTGCCGGGGCGCAGCGCAAGATGAATGTCCGATGATTTAGCCGTGCCGGTGCGGTAGGGATCGATAGTTACGATCTTGGCGCCTCGCTCCTTGCGGGCCCGGGTAACGTGGCTCATGACATTGATCTGGGTGGACACCGGATTGGTGCCCCAAATAACGATCAGGTCGGATTTCGCCATATCCCTGGCGTCAGTACCCCACAACGCGCCCGTACCAGCAAGCCAGCCGGTGTGCGCAAGAGTCACGCAGATGGTTTCATACAGCCCCGAATAGCCCATGGCATGGCGCAGACGGTGAATGCCGTCGCGTTGCACCAGGCCCATGGTGCCGGCATAATGATAGGGCCAGACGGCTTCGGCGCCGTGCTGGGCGGTAGCGTGCTTGAAGGCTCCCGCAACTTCATCAAGGGCATCGTCCCAGGATACCGGCTCGAATTTACCGCTGCCCTTGGGTCCTGTTCGTCTTAGCGGATGGGACAAACGGTCCGGGTGGTGAATCCTCTCCCGATAACGCGATACCTTGTCGCAAATGACGCCCAACGTATAATCGTTGTCCGCCGCGCCACGGACCTTTCCGATGGTGTGGGCGTCAAGGCGCTCAACCTCAAGCGCACAGGTGCTGGGGCAATCGTGGGGACAGGCAGAAGAAAGGTATTCCGGGGCCATAACGCGTACAATACAGTGAAAGGACTAAACTAACTAAGGTGTTTTTTT
>PTLL01000090.1 GCA_002938315.1 Alphaproteobacteria bacterium MarineAlpha3_Bin2
TGGTTGCCGGCCTGGCCGGCGTCATCGTTGGATTGCCTTCGGTGCGCCTGGAAGGGGCCTATCTTGCATTGGCGACGTTGGGGCTCGGCGAATCCGTGCGCATCATGATTGCCGTTACCCCTGCATTTGGATCCTCGACGGGGCTTCTTTCCATTCCCCCGCCAACGATTGGAAGTTTCACCTTCGATAGCTTCGAAAAATATTATTACCTGGTGATGCCCGCGGCGATGATTGGCATTTACATGTCATTTTCCATTCTTCGGTCGGCGACGGGCCGCGCATTCATGGCGGTTCGCGAAGATACCATCGCGGCAGCCGTTCATGGGATTAACGTCGTCAAGCATAAACTGCTGGCGTTCGTCATCAGCGCGTTATACGCCGGGGCGGCTGGCGGTTTATTCGCGCACATGCCGCCCGGTTACATTCATCACAATAACTTCACCATCATTGAAATGGTGACCCTGCTGATGATGGTCGTCCTCGGTGGGATCGGCCATATTTGGGGCGGGATTATCGGGGCTATCGTGGTTACGGTTATCTATGACCAAACCCTCGAATTTTATTTCTATCAACCGCTACTTTTCGGCCTGAGCATGGTTTTAATTGTCATGTTTATGCCGCGTGGCATTGGCGGCCTGATCGATCGATATCTGGTCACCCGGAAGTTCATTGCGATTCAAGAGGAGAAGGCCGATGCCGCTTCTTGAAACCGTAGGGTTGTCCAAAAGTTTCGACGGTCTTCGAGCCATATCCAATCTTGACGTTGACATAGAAGCCGGATCGATTCACGGCCTGATCGGCCCTAACGGATCGGGGAAATCGACTTTCTTTAATCTTGTGACGGGAGTTTACCAACCTGATCCTGGCAGCAAGATATTCTTCGATGGACACGACATTACTCGTTCCCCGTCACACCAAATAGGTGCCCTGGGTATCGCCAGAACCTTTCAGCTGTTGCGCTTGTTCTCAGAAATGACCGTTCTGCAGAACGTGATGGTTGGTTATCATACTCATGTTCCGTACGGCTTTTTGAGCACCATATTTAACAATTCCGCAATCATTAAAAAGGATGCGGAGACTACCGATGAAATGATGGAATTGTTGGAGTTTATTGGTCTCGCGGATTATGCCGGTATGCCCGCAAGCGAACTTTCCGGTGGCCAACGCCGTCTCTTGTCATTAGGCCGCGCAATGGCAATGCGACCGAAACTGTTGATGCTTGATGAACCAGCCGCCGGTCTTTCGCCGGTCAACGTGGAAAATCTGCTGGCCATCGTGATGTCGCTTAAGGAACGGTTCGGGCTAACAGTTCTGATCGTCGAGCATATTTTGAAGGTGGTCATGGAAACCTGTGACACGGTGACCGTTTTGGACTACGGCGAAAAAATTGGCGAAGGAACGCCTGAAGAAGTAAAGGATGACCACGCTGTTATCGAAGCCTATCTCGGTCAGGAAATGGATGATGACGAAGTCAGGGCCACCTTCGATTCCTGACATGCAAAAAAGAACCGCTGTCGTCACCGGAGGCACGCGCGGGATTGGCCTCGGCATTGTCCGAAAGTTCATGGGTCAGGGCTGCCGGGTCGCGGCTTGGGACATTGACCCGACGCCGCCCGAAGGCTCTCCGGACACGGATCAAGTTTTTCAGGTTCAGGTCGATATTGCCGATCACTCGTCGGTCAAGACCGCCGTATCGAAGACCGTTGAAGAGTTGGGCGGCATCGACATTTTAGTCAACAATGCCGGGGTGAGCGGCCCGACCGTTCCGGCATGGGAATACCCCTTGGAGGAATGGGACCGTGTCCTGTCAGTGGATTTGAAAGGGGTATTCCTGTGTTGCCGGGAAGTGATCCCCCATATGCGGGCTGCTGGCGGCGGACAGATTATCAATGTGTCCTCGGTCGTCGGCAAGGAGGGCAATGCCCTTGCCGTTGCCTATTCAGCCGCCAAGGCCGGGGTCATCGGCCTCACCAAGGGAATGGCAAAAGAACTCATTGAGGATGGCATTTTTGTCAATTGCGTGACACCGGCGATGACCGAGACCGGACTTCTCGATGAGATGACGGATGAATACATATCAATGGTCAAGGCCAAGATACCCATGGGGCGGCTATGCCGAATCCCCGAGATCGCCGATATGGTCGCCTGGATCGCGGGACCGGAGTGTACGTTCACAACCGGGGCGGTATTCGATCTATCCGGAGGCCGCGCGACGTATTAGGAGTGTATTTGAGAGATGGATGAGTACGCCAAACTTTCGATCAATCAGATAACGACTCGCGACCAATGGTCCTTGGCTGAAGCCATCACCGGATATGGCCGCCATGGCATTCATGCCATTTCAGTTTGGCGGGACAAGCTGCTGGAATTGGGCATTCGGGAAGGCGCCCGTATGCTCAGCGATGCCGGCATGACGGTAACGGGGTACTGTGTCGGCGGATTATTAAGCGCGCGAGACGATGCGGTTTTTCAGGAGCGTCTTGAGGATAACCGGCGAATGATTGAAGAAGCTTCCACAATTGGGGCCGAATGCCTGGTGCTGATTGCAGGTGGAATTGAGGAAGGTTCCAGGGATATCGATGGCGCCCGCGAACGTGCCAAAGAGGGATTGGCTTTGCTTCTCCCCGATGCCCGGGCTGCCGGAATTATAATCGGCTTGGAACCACTGCACCCCATGGTTTGCTCTTTGCGTTCCGTTCTTACGACACTTGAGATGGCCAATGATTGGTGTGAGGAACTTGGCGCGGGGGATGAGCTTGGGATCGCCGTTGATGTTTACAACGTCTGGTGGGATCCGAATCTAGCCCGTGAAATCGCAAGAGCCGGAAACCGGATTTGTGCATTCCATGTTAGTGACTGGTTGGCCGATACGCGCGATCTAAGGTTTGACCGGGGCATGATGGGCGATGGCGTGATTGACATTGAAAAAATCAGGGAAATGGTCGAAACGGCGGGCTATGCCGGATACAGCGAGGTCGAGATTTTTTCCGAACGCAATTGGTGGCGCAAGGATCCGGATGACGTCGTTGAAACCGTTAAGGACAGATACCGGCGGTACGTGTGAATTATAGTACGTCCTATTGAATTGCGATATTCGCGGGGCTTCCGCCTGGGTCGAAGGCCGATCATGGACTAATCTTCAAGGTGAACCAAAAAATGGGGGGAACAATCTTGAAAATATGGGGACGCCCAAATTCGATAAACGTGCAGAAAGTGATGTGGACCGTCGCCGAGCTCGGGCTTGAAGTGGAGCGTGTGGATGCGGGCATGGATTTTGGAGTTGTCACGGAGCCTTGGTTCGAGGCGATGAACCCCAACCGGCTGGTCCCCACCATCGACGATGATGGTTTCATTCTGTGGGAATCAAATGTGATTATTCGCTATCTGGCGGAAAAACATTCACTTGGAAAATTGATGCCTTCAGCGCTTGAGAAACGAGCAATCGTTGAAATGTGGATGGACTGGCAACAAACGAAAATCATGCTGGGACTCGGTCCGCTATTTCTTGGTCTCGTACGAACCGCTCCCGAACAGCGTGATGCGGACGCTCTCGAAAATGCAGAAAGGGAAGTCGAAGCGGGCATGCGTCTTCTTGACAATCACCTTGCCGACAGAACTTTCGTGATGGGGGAAAAATTCTCGATTGCGGATATCCCGCTTGGTTGTGCTTGTTACCGGTGGTACGCACTCGATATCAAGTATCCGGACCTCGCCAATCTTCGGGCATGGTATGACCGGCTTAAAATACGCCCGGGCTTCATTGACCATGTCATGATGCCATTAACCTGACTGGGTAAGATCATGGGAGCACCGCAATCATGCTGTTGCTAACCGGTGGTACCGGGCATGTGGGAGGCCAGATCATCGAACGGGTGGTCCGGGAAAAAATCGATACCGTTGCAATTTACCGCGGCACCAAACCATCCCAGGCCGCAGGCGCCGATCAGTCAGGGGTAAATTGGGTTCAATGTGATCTCAACGATGCTGCGGCTTTAATGGAATTTGGGAAAAGCCACGGCATCACTTCCTGCATCCATGCCGCAGCCGTATCGAATGAGGCGTACGCGCAACCGGATCCTGCCGCTGCGATAGCCACCAACATTTGGTCCACCGCCACTTTGCTAGAAACCGCGCGTATTCAGAATTGGGATCGTTTTATTCTCGTCAGCACAGGTTCCGTATTCGAAAAGCGAGCGTGGAAAGGTGCGCCAATTTCGGAAGACGCTACGCCTGAACCGGGAAACGTTTACAGCACGACGAAGGCGGCGGCGGAAATGCTGTGTCGGTTGTATCGAACGGAATACGAATTGTCCGCGAGCGTGGTCCGCCTTTCCTGGGTCTTTGGCCCCCCCGTCACTTCGCAAGATCCAACGCGCGGGCCAATTCCATCGTTTATCATTCGAGCATTACGCGGCGAGAGCATCCGCGAGGGCGGAGCGGATTTCGCAGCCAGCTTTACCTTCGTTGAAGATGTGGCCAATGGCCTTCTTGCCGCGGTTTCAGCACCCGAACTTCCCTCACCGGTTTATCATCTCGGCCATGGCATTAACTTCAGCTTGAGCGATGTCGCCGATGCTATTTGCAAAACTATTCCAGAAGCGGTGATCGACCTTACACCCGGTACAGAGCCCTGGACCCAATTTACGGCGATGCGGGATCCTCTTGCAGTCCAAAACATGCGCGAGGATGTGGGGTTTGAACCCGCCTATCCGCTTGAAAAGGGTATTGCTGCGTATATCCAATGGTTTCGAGACAATCCCGACATGTGGGCGGAAGATCGTCCGATACCCTAGCAGGACACCTATGAGGTGGCGGGAATATCAGCCGCCATCAATTCGTACAGTTCGCGGGTCACTTCGGGGCGGACCCCGAACCATAACTTAAAACCACCAACGGCTTGGTGAAGAAGCATCTCAAGTCCGTTAGTGGTTGTGAACCCCCGCTCTTCAGCAGCAGCAAGCAGTGGTGTCTTGAGTGGCACGTATACGATATCTGACACGATGGCATCTGCTGCCAATGTTGATAGGTCGATCCCAAGTGTTGGCTGTCCATCCATGCCAAGCGAAGTGGCATTGGCCAACAGGCTTGCACCTTCCAGGAGCTTCGGCAAATCCTCCCAATGTGCGGGTTCCACGGAAGACCCATAGGCCTCACGCAGAGCGGTAGCCTTGGTATAGGTCCGATTTACCACATGCACCGTGGTGAGCCCGCGTTCCAACAGTCCATAGACGACGGCCCGACCGGCACCCCCTGCGCCGAGAACCACGGCGCTGGTAATTCGATCGTGCCATCCCGGTGCTGCAGAATCCAAAGCACCGACAAAACCGTCAACGTCCGTATTGGTCGACCGAAGGTTGCCTTTATCCAGCCACAAGGTGTTGGCGGCCCCTATGCCCAGGGCCCGTTCATCGGGTTCCGACAGTTTCAATGCCGCATCTTTGTGCGGCATTGTGACATTGGCCCCCACATAACCGTGCTGGGAAAGATTCAGCAAAAAAGCCTGAAAGTGCTCCGGCTCAATTTCCTCAATCCGATAGTCGCCATCCACGCCGTAGCGCTCAAGCCAATGGCCATGGAGCTTGGGGGAGCGTGAATGTTTGGCCGGATAACCGATCACACATGCAGCGCGCGTTGATGGATTCATTGCTCAGTTTTCCTCTACTGACCCCGAAATGAACTACTTAGTACGTGGCGCGTCCACCACTTATGTCGAAGACGAACCCGGTCGTGAAACTACATGCCGGACTCGCAATCCAAGCAGCCAGTTCGGCGACCTCGTCAACCCGGGCGAACCGGCCCATGGGGATCTTTGCTTTCATGTTTGCAATATGCTCGTCGGTCATGCCGTCCAGTAGCGGCGTATCCGTCATCGCTGGTGCGATGCAATTCACCGTGATGCCATCCTCGCATAGCTCCTTGGAAAGCGCCTTCGAAAACCCGATGACACCGGCTTTCGCCGCGGAATAAGCGCATAAATTGACCACGCCCTCTTTGCCTGCGATAGAAGATATAGTGAGAATTCGGCCATAACCGTGCCTACGCATGTGCACTGCCGCTAACCGGCTGGTGTAGAAAACGGAAGTCAGGTTTATTGCGATTACCCTTTCCCAATCCTCAAGGGGATATTCCCAGGTGGGTTTGATCGGTCCATTAATTCCGGCATTGTTGATGAGGATATGAATTTGGCCGAACTGCTTTTCTGCTGCTTTAAAAGCGGTTTCCACCGAGTCGTAACTGGATACATCGACTATTTCAGTATGGGCCGGTCTATTCGCCGATGTCTCATCATCAAGGGGGGGGTCGCGGTCCCAGTTGATGACCTGGGCGCCCCGTTGGGTGAGCAACTGGGCTATACTTTGTCCAATCCCCCGGCTTCCGCCAGTAACGATCGCCACCTGCCCATCCAGCTTAGTTTTCATGACTGCAATTATGTGCTTTTTTTGCCAACTGATTGAAGATCCTTCAGCAATTCTGCCACCGCATCAACTGCCAGCGCATAGCCGTTTACACCCAATCCACAGATGAAACCGGTTGCGGCAAACGTAACGTAAGAATGGTGGCGGAAGGATTCTCGATTATGGGGATTGGAAATATGCAGCTCAATAATTGGATGTTTCACCATATTGAGCGCATCCAGAATGGCCAGGGACGTATGCGTAAACGCCGCCGGATTGATAATGATACCGGAGGCATCATTAATGGCATCGTGAATCCAGTCAATGATCTCTGCTTCACTGTTGGACTGATGGAATACGATTTCCAAACCATGGTCCTTAGCCCGCGCCCTGCACATTTCCTCCACCTCTGCCAATGTGGTCGTGCCGTAGATGTGAGGCTCTCGGGTGCCGAGTAAGTTGAGATTGGGGCCGTTAAGGATGAACACAGGTTTTGTCATTCAATTTTCCGAAAAAATTGGGAACATGTTCTAGTGATGATCACGATTGTCGCAGGGCTATTCCATTTTCAACGACAAAAGAGGGAAGTCCCCGGATTTCACAGTGAGTTTTTGACCTTTTCGAATCGGCGTCGGTAAAGTTAGGGATCCGGTGAGAAGAAACATTCCCGGCTCAAAATTGATACCTCGTTGTCTCAAGTCACTTAAGGTATCCGCCATGATTTCAACTGGATTTCGGCGATAGGTATCCGAATAAACTTGTATAGGTGGACTGTCGTCAATGTGTGCATCTATCAACATCGTCTCAAACGGCAAGTCGTGCCAGGCGTCCACTGCATCACCCAATACCGCAGCACCACCCGTTCCATTATCAGCGATCCCGTCATAAGTGTTTGCGGCCCGACTACCGGTTCCCGGGGCATAGCGGCTCGCAGAAAGTTCGATAGCAGGGTGGAATGCCATCTTTGCTTGAAGATCGGCAACTGTCACAGGGCCGGTTCCCTGCGGCAGCGGTTCCGTGAGCCGGAAGGCGAATTCACACTCGACCTTTGCGCCATTGTAAAGTGCGGCAGGCACCACAGCGTTAACGTCGAAGGTGCGGTCTTCAAACACGCGGCCCGGTAATGGTCCATCATGATCCTCGAAAAACTGAACGGCCTTCACCGCAGCCCCGACTTTCCAGCCCGTGACACGACCTCCGATCACCTCGGCCATTTTGTCTTGAATGGCGTAGGCTTCCGTCCTGCTAACGGGGGCATCTTCGGCAGCAGGCAACGGGATGGCGCCGCCTGACAGCCAAGCGTTGGCTAGGCTCATTGCAAGTTTTTCATGGCTTTCGTTCATTTGAGTATTTCCGCGGGGTTTCTTCTTTATATCCTGGTTGCACAACCGCCCAACTCGTTAGCTGTCATGCCTGACCGCCTTGACCATAGGGTGTGCATTCGCTGAAACAAGTACAAGTTTGATCGATTTTATGGGTGGGC
>PTLL01000091.1 GCA_002938315.1 Alphaproteobacteria bacterium MarineAlpha3_Bin2
GACGCGGATCTCGCCAAAGCTGTACTGGTCGGACAGATCGGCGACGGCGTCCATCTCATCCGCAGTGGCGTCACCCGGTATGCCGCCGGTGGGTTTCAGCGACAAATTGACGATGGCGTAACCGGGCTGCTTGTGGGTGGTGACGTTGGTGCCGGCCCAGCGGGCGAAGGCGGAGCTCTCCAGCTTCCGGACCCCAAGCTCCTCCGACACCGGGTCCAGCGTCTCGTAGGGCGGCGGTGTGAAGTTGGCGGCGACGCGCTCAATCTCGGCCTCCGGCAGGCTCAGGGGGCCCGACTTGATCTGTTTCCACTCGTCCTCGACCAGCTTCTGGATCTCGTCGATGCCGAGCTTATAGACCAAGATCTTGAGCTTGGCTTTGAAGATGTTGTCGCGCCGCCCCATCAGGTTGTAGATGCGCAAGATGGCTTCCAGGTAGCTCAGCAGATCGCGCTTGGGCAGGAAGTCACGGATCGTTTGGGCGATCATGGGCGTTCGCCCTTGGCCGCCACCGATCATGATTTCGAAACCGGTCTCGCCGGCATCATTTTTCTTAAGAATGACAGCGATGTCGTGGAACTTGGCCGCCGTGCGGTCGTTGGGGGACGCGGTAACGGCGATCTTGAACTTCCGTGGCAGGTACGAGAACTCGGGATGCAGCGCCCCCCATTGGCGGATGATCTCGGCGTAGGGGCGCGAATCTTCGAGCTCGTCGGCGCCGGCGCCGGCGTATTGGTCGGACGTGATGTTGCGGAACGAATTGCCGCTGGTCTGAATGGCATGCATCTGGACCTCGGCCAACTCGGCCAGGATGTCCGGCGTTTCCTCTAGCTTCAGCCAGTTATATTGAATGCACTGGCGGGTCGTGAAGTGGCCGTAGCCGCGGTCGAAGGTGCGCGCGATATGGGCGAGCTTCCTGAGCTGTGTCGAGGATAGCATCCCATAAGGGATAGAGACTCTGAGCATGTAGGCGTGAAGCTGCGAATACAGCCCGTTCATGAGCCGCAAGGGCTTGAACTCGTCTTCGGTAATCTCGCCCAAGAGCCGGCGCGCCACTTGATCGCGAAACTGCTCAACACGTTCGTTGACCATCCGCTGGTCAAATTCGTCGTAACGGTACATCAGTATTTTACCTCAAAATCCTTTGTCGGCGATAGCGTCCTGTTTGGTGAATTCGGGGTGGGTGGACGGCCCATAGGCGCGAATTCTCTCGCGCAAGCTGACCGGACGGATTTCACCGTTTTCATCCGTCACAGTAATCAGGTAAGGATCGATGACAATCGCCGCCGCCTCCGCGGCTTCCGCCACCGCCTTCATCCTGGTTTCCATGGCGGAAGCATCAATGACGCCGGTTGCGTCCGGGGCTTCCAACCAGCGCTCGTCTCCAGACAGAAAAACGACGACGCCGTCGCTCAACCTGTTTGCTGTAAATACTTGTAACGCCACCTAATTCTCCTGCGTCCTCTCGGGGGGTGATTCAATGGCGCCCTCGGCCAGGGTAAACAACCACAGAATTAGAGAATATTATGGTCTATTTTTTATTCTACGTCAATTATAATGTTCTTTAATATATATTCACATATAAAATTTGTTATTTTAATTTCAACCACCCGCCCCTTTTACAATTCTCTCCGGTACGGTGGGGATTTATGTTAGGGCGCGTTATAGACGACCCGGCCGAGTCCGGACACGTCGTAGCCTGCCATTTCGGCGGCGCGGGTGGCAAACCCATCCGATGCCGCAAACGCCAACAACGCCTGCACCGGGGCCTCAAAAAAATCGCGGCGCCGCACCGCCAGGTCATAGCGCTCCTGGTGCAGATCCAAAAAATCAAGCCGGAATTGATGCGCAACCGAGGCGACGGCAAGCCCGGCATCGGCCTTGCCCTCCAGCACCGCGAGTCCGAGGTCGGTTTCGCTCATCACCGGATGGTCAAGGACCTTAAGGTCGGCCATGGCCAAACCCGCCTCCGCCAACAGGTATTGCAACAATATCTGGGCGCCGGCTTCGGGCTGGCGGGCAATGACGCGGGCCTTTTTTGCCGCCAAGTCCTGGACCCCGGCAATCCCTAGTGGATTGTCCGGCGCCAATACCAACCCCTGCCTGCGCCACGCCCATTCGATCACCACCACGTCCAGACCCTTGCAGGCATCGGCGACGACGGCCTGATTGTAGGTATTGGTGTCCGGTTCATAGACGTGCAGCCCGGCGACCATGGCTTCGCCCTTGGCCAGGCGGTCCAGCCCATCAAGGCTGCCGCCCGGCATCATCGCCAACTCGCAGCCTGATTCGCGCAGGCTCCATTCCAATAGCGGGTCGTGGGAACCGGCGCAGACCGACGGCGTCGCTTCGGCGGCAGCGGCGACGCGATCCGGGAACTCGGTCCCGGTGGCCAGCCAGTGGTCGATCAGGTGCTTTGGGAACAGCCACTTGCCGGTGACCCGGGTACACGGAACCCGCTTTTCCCGCACCAGGTCATAGACCTTGCGTTCCTTGATGCGCAGGTATTCGGCGACCTCGCGGGTGGTCATCAGCTGACTCAACGAATAAAACCCCCTGTTTATTCCTGCATTATACTGCATTTTTTCCCGATCGTCCTGTTGTCTGCACCGAATAAAAAATTAAAAAAGTTACGGACAAAGGCGGCTCCGTCCCTTACATAGGAAGGTACATAATTATACAAAGACGGCCCGGGGTGGCGTAACGCCCCCGGTGCCAGGGCTTAGGTGGCAAACCGCCGGCCCGACCTGGGAGGAAATGCTTCAGATGAAGCTTAACGATAAAGAGGTCCTCGTATGCACATGCGAGGGGACAATGGCTATTGACGCCAACGCTTTAGCCAAGGCCTGCGGGGCCAAAAAAGGCGCCCTGAACCTCGCCACCCACCTGTGCCGTACCCAGATCGAAGAATTCCAGCGCCAGGCCAAGGGCGCCGATTCGCTCCTTGTGGCCTGCACCCAGGAAGCGCCGCTGTTCCTGGAAACCCTCGATGAAATGGCAGAAGACTCACCAGAGATTCGTTTTACCAATATCCGCGAGAAAGCCGGTTGGTCCAAGGATGCCACCGACAAAAAACCGGCAACGGCGAAGATGGCGGCGCTGTTGGCCGAAGCCGCACTGGACATCGAAGACGCCTCCTCTGTGAAAATGGATTCCGCCGGCGTGACGTTGGTATTGGGCCGGGACTTAACCGCCCTGGAAGCGGCCGAGACACTGTCGGCCCGGCTCGACGTCACCGTGATATTGGAGCCCGGCAACGACGTTCCGCCGCCGAGGTTGATGCAGGTGCCCGTGTTTCAGGGGCAGGTCACCGATGCCCAAGGCCATCTTGGCGACTTTAAAGTGTCGGTGGAGGATTTTTCCGCCGCGGTCGCCTCTTCCAAAGAATCGCTGACCTATGACGCCAACACCCAAAAAGGTGTCTCGGAAGCCGACCTCATTCTGGATCTTCGGGGCGGCACCGCATTGTTCACCGCGCCGGACAAGCGTGACGGTTATTTCAATCCCGATCCTGGCAATCCAGCGTTGGTCGCCAAAGCCCTGCTGGAACTCATCGACATGGTGGGCACGTTCGAGAAGCCCAAGTACGTCGATTACGACGCCTCCATCTGTGCCTATTCGCGCGCCACCATCACCGGCTGCACCCGATGTTTGGACAGTTGCCCCACAGGCGCGATTACCCCCGACGGCGATAAGGTCGATTTCAACCCTTACATCTGCGCCGGCTGCGGCACCTGCGCCAGCGTTTGCCCGACCGGGGCGGCGCGCTATGCCCTGCCCGCCGGCGACACACTATTCCAACGCCTGCGCACCATTGTCCGCACCTACCTCAAGGCCGGCGGCACATCGCCGATCCTGCTGGTCCATGACACCGGCTTCGGCGACGACCTCATCAATGTCCTGGCGCGTGCCGGTGGCGGCCTGCCGGCCAATGTGCTGCCATTTGCCGTCAATCAAGTGACCCAGGTCGGGCTGGACTTTTTGTTCGCCGCCGCCGGTTGGGGGGCGGAGCGTGTCCTGATCCTGCTGGCGCCTCATAAGGCCGATGACAAAGCGCTGTTGGATGGTGAACTGGCGCTGGCGGATGCGGTCCTGGATGGCCTCGGCTACGGCACCGGGCGCTTTGCGGTCATCGATGACACCGACCCCGACGTCTTGGAAAAGCGCCTTTACGGGCTCAAAGCATTGCCAGGCATGCCCGACGCCGACTTCTTGGCCATGGGCCGCAAGCGTTCCGTGATGTCGCTAGCGCTGGCCGAATTGCACAAGGCGGCCCCGGCCCCGGTGGACGCCATCGACTTACCCGCCGGCGCGCCTTTCGGCGCCGTCATCGTCGACGTTGAGGGGTGCACGGTCTGTCTGGCCTGTGTCGGGGCGTGTCCCACCGGGGCGCTTCGCGACAACGAAGACAAACCGCAACTCAACTTTACGGAAGAGGCCTGCGTGCAGTGCGGATTGTGCCGCAACACGTGTCCGGAAAATGTCATCACCCTGACACCGCAACTCAGCTTCCTGAGTTCCGCCCGTGAGGCCCAAGTGATTAAGGAAGAAGAACCCTTCGAATGTATCCGCTGCGGCAAGGCCTTCGGCGCCAAGTCTTCCGTCGAGGCGATGGTTGAAAAACTGCAAGACCACCCCATGTTCCAGGAGAAGGGCGGCACCGACCGGCTTAAAATGTGTGATGACTGCCGCGTGTTTGCGTTGGCCGAAGAAGATGAACACCCGATGGCGGCCGCGGCCCGGCCGGTGACCAGAACCACCGAGGACTATTTGCGCGAACGCGAAGAACTGCGCCAGTCGGCGGCCCGGGATATGGAGGAAAAAGGATTGGCAACTGCCGCCGATAGTGACAACGACAATAAACCTAAGGGAAAAGACGGATGATTGATCCTTTCGGTCGCGAGGTCAGCTACTTACGGGTATCGGTCACCGACCGTTGCGATTTCCGTTGCGTTTACTGCATGTCGGAAAACATGACGTTCCTGCCCAAGGCTGACGTGCTCAGCCTGGAAGAATTGGACCGATTGTGTTCGGCCTTCATCCGCAAGGGGGTGAAGAAGCTCCGCATTACCGGCGGCGAGCCCCTGGTCCGGCGCAATATCATTAGCCTGTTTCAAAACCTGTCCCGGCACCTAATTACCGGCGAGCTAGAGGAACTGACGCTGACCACCAACGGTAGTCAGTTGCCGAAATATGCGTCCGCGCTTGCCGATTGCGGGATCAAACGCATCAACGTCTCCATGGACAGCCTCGATGCTGACAAATTCCGCAAACTCACCCGCTGGGGCGAACTGGACAAGGTGCAGGAAGGCATCCGCGCCGCCCGCGACGCCGGGCTGGCGATCAAGATCAACACCGTGGCGCTGAAAAATTTCAACGACGGCGAAATCGAAGACTTGATCCGCTGGTGCGGCGATGAAGGCTACGACATGACCTTGATCGAAACCATGCCCTTGGGCGACATCGGCGCCGACAGGGTCGAACAATACCTGCCGCTATCCGAGGTCCGCCAACGGTTGGAGCAAACATTTACGCTCGATGACATCGACCATAAAACCGGCGGTCCGGCGCGCTATGTCTCGGTCAAGGAAACCGGGCGCATGCTCGGCTTCATCACGCCGCTGACCCACAATTTCTGTGAAGGCTGCAACCGGGTCCGGCTGACCTGCACCGGCACCTTGTATATGTGCCTGGGCCAAGACGACGCCGCCGACCTTCGCAACCCGTTGCGGGCGTCGGAAGCCGACGACTTGCTCAACGCCGCCATCGATGAAGCCATCGACCGCAAGCCCAAAGGCCATGATTTTATCATCGACCGAGACAACGGCGGCCCGGCGGTGACCAGACACATGAGCGTTACCGGCGGCTGATTTTCCTCCACCTCGGCGCGCTGCTGAGCGGAGATTGCGAATTCAAGAAGGTATCGCCAGCCACCCGCAGGGATCTAGCCATGGACCTAATCGACACCCTACTCGGGCTCCTGTGCCGTCTCGGATTTCATAATTTCCGGGTCATCGAGGCGACCTACGGATTCGGCGATGCCGGCGATATCGAAAAAATAGAATGCCGCCGTTGCGGCGTGTTGATGATCCGCGAACAGAATTAAGTGAATTAACACAATCCGCTAATACCCGGTGAATAAGGCCTGGCGACGTATTTTCTTAAAATGTGACGGCGATCACTTCCCTTTTTTACCCTTTGGCCTAAGGTGACGCTTGAATGTCGCTGGCGGGCCCCCCCAAGCATCGCGGAGACAAAACCCCCGGTTTCCCTCGAAAGGGCAAACCACCGGAAACGGTGGGACGCAAAACCACCGGCCTACGGCGAAAGCCACGGCGGCGGCGTTACCGAAAGGAGAAATGGCAGATGTTCCATGATCGTACATTGAATGAAAGGCGCTAACACGAGCGCTTTCCCCTGATGCTCCAGGGCGGCGTATCCATTGCCGGTGAGATATTCGCAGCGGTGATTTTTGACATTTCCGGCGGCGGCGCCAAGGTTCAGGTAAAGGAAGCCGGGAACAAGGCCGAAAACGCCATGCCGAAAACCGCCATTCTCACCATCCCCGAGTTCGGTGATTTCGAAGGCGACATCGTCTGGACCGATGATGAATATATCGGCATCCATTTCCACGAAAACCACAAGACCACGGTCAAGCTGATCACCGGGTAAAGCGCGCAGCCCGCCGCCTAATTCCCGCCATTCCGCACATTCCAGGCCGGAATACTAAAGCCGCTCCCAGCCGACGCCTTCGTGGCCAAAGCCAAATACTTCAGGATGCAACAGTTCAGCCAGAATTTCCAATGATTCGGCAAGGCGCGGACCCGGCCGGTTGAAATACTGATTACCGTCGGCAATGAACCCCCGGCCCGCCGTCACGGCCCCGAGACCCGACCATTCCGGCCGGCCGGTAAGGGCTGGCATGTTGCGCCGGGATTCGGCAATGTCATAGCCGCAGGGCAGGATTAAAATGACGTCCGGGTCGGTTTGATGCAGTGATTCCCAAGTCATCCAAGGCGAGTGCCGGCCAGCCTCGCCGAAGACATTCTCGCCCCCCGCCATTTCCACCAGCTCCGGCATCCAGTTGCCCGCCGCCATCAGCGGATCGATCCATTCAAGGCAGGCAACACTGGGGCGATCATCGGATTGCGCCGCTTGCGCTTCGATGTCGCCCATCCGGGTTTGCAGCGCGGCGACCAGACTTTCGCCGCGGTCCGGTGCATCGAGCGCTTCGGCGACGTTTTGAATGTCCGTCCAGACATCCGCCAACCCATTGGGTTCAAGCGAAACAATGTGTGGTTCGACGCCGGTCCAGTCGCTGACGGCACGGTCAAGATCCTTAGGGCTTGCGGCGCAAACCTCGCACTGGGTTTGGGTGACAATGACGTCCGGTTGTAGCTGCTTGAGCAGATCGCCGTCCACCCGATAGACGGAAAGTCCCTGCTCAACGATCGATTTCACTTGATCGTCGATTTCCCGGCTGGGTTTCCGCGTGTCGATTTTCGATTCCGTGCACGTCGGCAGCTTCATCACTGAGGGCGGGTAGTCGCACTCGTGGGACCTGGCGACGAGCGCATCTTCGTAGCCGAGTGCACAAACGATTTCCGTGGCGCTGGCGAGCAGGGTGACGATTTGGGGCGC
>PTLL01000092.1 GCA_002938315.1 Alphaproteobacteria bacterium MarineAlpha3_Bin2
CTTTCGATCATCGATCTTTCGGCCCATGGCCATCAGCCGATGAGCTCGGCAAGCGGACGGTATGTCATCATCTTTAACGGCGAAGTCTATAACTTCCACGACCTTCGCAAGGAGCTAACCGCCGCCGGCGCTAATTTAAAAGGCAACAGCGATACCGAAGTTATTCTGGAAGCGATCGAAGCCTGGGGATTGGAAAAGGCCGTCAAGCGCTTCATCGGTATGTTTGCCATCGCCTTATGGGACCGAAGCGAGCGCACCCTGCATCTGATCCGCGACCGGCTTGGTGTAAAACCGCTTTATTGGGGACGCCAAGGGAACCTTTTACTGTTCGGCTCGGAACTGAAGGCGCTCCGTGCCCACCCCGATTGGACCCCGGAAATCAACCGCGGCGCCTTGGCGGCTTATTTCCGGTATGCCTATGTGCCGGCACCCCATTCCATTTATACCGGCATCGAAAAGCAGCTGCCCGGGACCATCATCTCCATCGGCCCGGACGGTAATGCACGGACGACCACCTACTGGTCACTGGCCGACATCCGTGACGCCAACAAAAAAAACCTTTTTCGGGGCGCTGATGATGAGGCCGCGGACGAGCTGGACCGGTTGATCCGGGAGTCCGTAGAGCTAAGGATGGTTTCCGACGTACCCATAGGGGCATTTCTGTCCGGCGGCATCGATTCGTCTACCGTCGTCGGCGCCATGCAGGCGATTAGCCCCCGACCGGTAAAGACCTTCACCATCGGCTTCGAAGAGGCCGCTTTCAATGAAGCCGAAAGCGCCAAACGTATTGCAGGACATCTGGGCACCGATCATACCGAGCTTTACGTCAGCCCCGCCGAGGCGCGGGATATTATCCCCCGGCTGGCAGAGGTTTATGACGAACCGTTCGCCGATTCATCTCAAATCCCGACCACCCTGGTTTCCCAGTTGGCGCGAAAGGACGTCACCGTGTCGTTATCCGGCGACGGCGGTGACGAGCTATTTGGCGGCTATGACCGCTATCTTCAAGGCCAATCGCTTTGGCGGCGACTGCAGTCGATCCCTGCACCGCTTCGCCCGATAGCAGCGGCCACATTCAAGGTGATCCCTGTTTCGGTTTGGAACGCCCTGTTTACCGTCCTGCCGGCGACATTAACGCCGGGCCAAAAAGGCAACACCATGCATTGGCTGGCCGGCAACTTGACCACCAGCAATTTTGATGCCCTGTTTCAACGTCTGGTCAGTACCTGGAACGAACCCGAAATTCTGGTTCCGGGCGCCGCCGAGGCGGTATCCCCCTTCTGGGCCGGAGACGCCGCAAACGGTGACACCCTTGAGCGCATGATGTACCTGGATAGCGTCACTTATTTACCCGACGACATCATGGCCAAGCTCGACCGCGCTTCCATGGCCTTCGGCCTGGAGGCGCGTGAGCCGCTGCTCGATCACCGGATTTTCGACTTTGCCTGGCGGCTGCCGGAAAATCAGAAGTTCCGGGGCGGCAAGGGCAAATGGCTGTTGCGGAAAGTTCTCGGTCGATACGTTCCCGACAACCTGACCGACGGGCCAAAACAGGGGTTCAGCGTGCCCATCGCAGACTGGCTGAGAGGCCCACTGCGCGATTGGGCCGAGGATTTGCTGTCGGAAAAACGCCTGTCCGAGGATGGGCTCCTCGAACCGTCTGTGGTTCGGCACACCTGGAAACGTCTGTTGGCAGGACACCCCGGAACCGATGCCCGCATCTGGACGGTGCTGATGGCCCAGGCCTGGCGGGAAAAATGGGGAAACTAGGTGTCGATGGTGTATCCGGCGGCAGCGGCATCGTCGTAAAACATTTTCACCGTCTCCAGGGAAAACGCCTCCAGATCCTTTCCAATGCCGGATAGTTTCTTCAGCACGTCGTTGGTGACGGTGATGATGTGGCACCCCACCGCGTCCGCCTGAAAGATGTTCAAAAGCTCGCGCGGGCTTGCCCAGAGAATTTCCGCGTTGGGTTTGGCGGCGGCGATCTCAACGGCTTTCTTCATATGGGGAACTGGGTCGCGACCACTGTCGGCGACCCGTCCGGCGAAAACGGACAGGATCGCCGGGGTTTCGGCATCAAGGACGTCAATGACCGGGCGCACGTGATCGAGCGTGAACATCGCAGTCACGTTGACAACCACCCCCTTTCCGGATAACCGACCTACTAAAGGCACGGCACTATCGCCTTTGGTGTTGGTGATGGGAATTTTGACGTTGACGTTATCGCCCCAGGACGAAATTTCCAGCGCCTGGGCCTCCATTTCGTCGAAGTCATCGGCAAAAACCTCAAAGGAAATCGGCCGATCGGTGACAATGTTCAGCGCCTCAATAGCAAATGACTTGTAATCCGCGACCCCCGCCTTTCGCATCAGCGTCGGGTTGGTGGTAAACCCACGGATCAGGGGATCGGATGCCATCTCACGAATGCCGTCAATATCCGCGCCATCGGCGAAAATTTTGACGGATAGTTTTGAGGGATCGGGGGGGTGTCATCAAAGGGTCTCCTACTTCGTCTCCAACGGAAAGTTTAAATCGACCGCCTTGCCCGCGCCGACGTCTTGACGGCGATCAACGGTGAGATGGCTTCGGGAAGGGTCGATACCATGCTTCACCGACGACTCCAAGAGCATCCTTGGACTGGGTTTGTAACAGGGCGCCGAGGAATCATGACAGATCATGATCTCATCCAGGGCGGGTCCCCATAAGGTTATCGTTGATGGCTTCGGGTTGCCCTGACAACGGCTCCTATTCCATACGACCATTGGCCCTGTGTTACGATTGCCCGATTGTTTCACGAGACCGCGGCTTCCTTGATAACGTCCAAAGTCTTTTTTGCTGTCTGTTTCCAGGAAAACGACTTGGCGCGTTTTAATGCTTTGCCGCTCAGGGTTTCACGTAATTTGAAATCCTTTAACAACCGATCTATGGCCTGGGCCATACTTTCAACGCTGCCGGGATCAAAATATTCCGCCGCGTCGCCCGCCACCTCCGGCATGGCGGCGGTGTTGGAACACGCGATCGGCGCGCCGCAGGCCATGGCTTCCACCAAAGGGTTGCCGAAGGTTTCCACCGTAGAGGGAAAGATGAAAACACCGCATTTCCGATAGAGCTTCACCAATTCCCCGGGGGGAACGCCGCCAAGAAATTCAACCTGTCCATCGAGCCTTTCTTCGGCAATCTTTTGTTTAAGTTCCTGAAAGTAATCCTCATCAATGGGGCACCCGGCAATTTTCAGAGTTAGGCCGGGATAGCCAGCCTTCAGGCGCGCCATGGCGGATATCAGGTTTTTAAAGTTTTTCTGCACATAAAGATCGGAAACGGCGAGCAGGAAGTCTGCCCGTTTAAGGCTTTTTCCCGGCGGCGAGAAGGCTTCAGAAACGCCGTGGGGGACAACGGTAAAACGGCTTCCGAATAAACCGAACAATCCGCCCGAGGCCGCGTTCCTGGCGTATTCGGACACCGCAATGGCCTTCTTCGATACCAGCAGGGAAAGAAACGTTGCCAAATAAACCAACACCCAATACCCTAGTTTCCCCAACCGGCGCTCGACGAAAGCAACGCTCAGCGCGTTGCGCAGCAAAACCACCGAACGAGGTGCCAACAGGGGGCCGTAATTGGCCGGAGAGAACGTGACATCGGCGTCGATGCTTTTCGCCAGACGGGGAACATCGATTTGTTCATGCATTTGAAGCCGCCAGAACCCTTGGCGGAAACTCAAAGCATGAACGGTGATATCCTCCAGGTTTTCCGGCAGCCGTTTTACCTGATCCTCATGAACGCATACATGAAGCTCGATATCGCGATCCCGCGCCATCAACGGCAGGATGTTGCTCAAATAGGTCAGGCCGCCACCGCTTCTAGAATGCAGGCCGTTGAACAAAACACGGGTCCGGGGCTTGCCAACGGCGGCAATCATGAGCTTGACCCGGCGCACTTTTTCAAAAAGCTTTGCAAGATGAATAGCCTTAAGTTTTTCCCGGTTTCGCCTTCTCTGCATTCGGCGTGGTTGATAAAGCTCAGCATCTTCAGGTAGGTGAAACAACCTTTTCCGTAGGCCAGATGTATTGATGGGAAAGCTGTTCCCGGAACATCACATCGACAATGTATTGCGCTACCAAGCGTTCGTTCAGTTCTCCGTGCGCCTTTTTCCAGCCGTATTTTGCAATGCGTCGGCGTTCGTCTTCATTGTCCAGAAAGTGGGCGATCTTGTCGATGAGATCATCGTTGGAACCGAAAAAGACCATTTCATCATCGGTGAACAACTGATCCAAGCGGAATTGCTCGTGGGTAAGGGTCAAAACACCATTGCCGGTGAGTTGGGCTACCCGGTCAGATGAGTAGATATATAAATCCTCCGGCTTTGCGACATTGATGGGCCCTTCGCGTTCACGCGACAGGTTGAGGCCACATTTGGTCCGCCCCCCAAAGGCCGCTTTTCTCATGATCGACGTGGTAGGGAAAGTTGATGTCGGGCAGGCGTTCGCGGATCAGATTAATCCTCGCCTGGCGCGGATCGCCCCCTTCACGATCAAACGACCCGCACACAAAAAGCAGATCGATGTCACAAACCGCATCGAAGGCTTGGCCCGTCTCTATGCCGGAATCAACGATATTGGGGATGTAATACGCGGGGCGTCCGCTTGAAATTTTCTTCAAGGATTCGCCTGCGGTGGTCATGAACGTGGCATCCAAATGGGGGCTTTTGGTGTTAAGGCGCTGTACATTGCCCGGCATGAAAAGCGGGTCAACGCCGACCTGGGCAAACTTGACGCCGGGAAACCGGTCCTTCAATTGCCCCAGGGTGACGGGACGAATGACATCGGCATGAATAAAGATAACCAGGTCCGCTTCAAACGCGGAAACCTGATCCAGAAGCCGTTCATTGGCGCTGCCGACGCCCATTTTGCGGCTCCGGAAATATTGCTCTGGCGCGAAACGTCCCGGTCGAAAAACCGAACCACCGTATGGTTGTTGCGGATGAAGCCATTGGCCAGTTTGTTGGCGTAATCATAATAGCGCGCCGCAACGTACTTCATCTGATTGCCGCCGACGATCATCACTCGCATAGAAAAGTTTCCTCGAATTTTTCGGTTTCCGGATTAGGTTGAGGACGTTTATAGCCTCCATTTCAATCCGCATGGTTAATAATATATCCGCATTGCGTTGTTCCCGAACAGAAAGGTTTTCTGGTCCATGGTGCTCCCATGTTCTATACATCGCTGAAGACAAGTCCATTTCTGCGAATATCCGAATCAGGGAAACTCTTATCGTTCCATGTGCGGCATAGCGGGTCTTCTCAACTTCACCGGAGGTCGTCCCCTGGATGGCGATATCCTCCGGGCCATGGGCGACAGCATGGCCCATCGCGGCCCAGACGGCGATGGCCAGTGGGTCTCAAAGGACCGCCGCATCGGCCTCGCTCACCGGCGTCTTTCCATCGTCGATCTGTCCAACAGCGCCGCCCAGCCGATGTCGGATATGGACGAAACCGTCTGGGTCACGTTCAACGGCGAAATTTATAATCACCTGGTCTTGCGCGGCGAACTGAAAAAAGCTGGTCACCGTTTCCGCACCGATCATTCCGACACCGAGGTCCTGGTCCACGGCTACAAGGAATGGGGCATCGACGGATTGGTCGGGCGCCTGGACGGCATGTTCGCCTTCGGCCTATGGGATGAAACCAACAAGCGGCTTTTTCTCGTCCGCGACCGTATCGGCATCAAACCGATGTATTTCAACCGCGCCGGGGGGTATTTCCGGTTCGCCTCGGAAATCAAGGCGATCCTGGCCGACCCGGCTGTTCCCCGCGCCGTCGAGCCTTCGGCGTTGAACCATTATCTGAGCTTCATGGTGGCGCCGGCGCCGCTGACCATGTTCAAGGATATCTTCAAGCTGCCGGCGGGGCACATCATGGAAATCGGCTCCTCGGGGGTCTTGAGCGCGCACCGGTATTGGGATGCCGTTCCCGGCAACGGCATTGACGCCGCCGAAACCAAGGGGCTATCGGATGCGGCGCTGGAAGATTTCTACACCACCGGCATCCGCGACCGCCTGGAAGCCGGCATCGAAAAACGCATGATGTCGGATGTGCCGTTCGGGGTGTTCCTGTCCGGCGGCATCGATTCGTCGGCCAACGTCGCCATGATGAGCAAAATGATGGACCGCCCCGTCGATACCTTCACCGTTGGCTTCAAGGACTTCACCCACCTGAACGAACTGGATTACGCAAGCCGGGTGGCGAAGGATTTCAAGACCAACCACCACGAAGTGCTGATCGACGAAGGTGACATGCTGGGCTACTTAGGCGATCTGGTTCACCACCAGGACGAGCCGCTTGCTGACTGGGTCTGCGTCCCCTTGTATTTCGTCTCGAAATTGGCCAAGGACTCCGGCGTCACCGTGGTCCAGGTCGGCGAAGGGTCGGACGAGCAGTTCTCCGGCTACAACAGCTACCGGCTTTACCTCCAAATCCATCGCCAATTCTGGCGGGCGTTCAAGGCGCTGCCGGGTCCGGCCCGACACGCCGCCGCGGGGTTGGCAAAGAGAATGACGTGTTCCCATACGCCGAGGCTCGACCGCGTTGCCGATATCCTGGGCCGCGGCGCCAAGAGCCAAGAGTTATTCTGGGGTGCGGCGCACGCCTATTGGAACGTGCATAAGGACCGCGTATTGGGCGCCCCCATCGAAGGCGGGCCGTGGCCGGTGCTGGAAGAAGCCGGGCTGGACGCGGCCGGGCTGGAGGACGGCGACAGCGGCGCGGCGGTCTCAGCCATGATGGCGGCGTTCGATTCCGCGCATCCGGGGCGCGACGAATTGACCCGAATGATCCACAACGAATTTAGGGTGCGTCTGGCCGAACTGTTGCTGATGCGGGTCGACAAGATCACCATGTCGACGTCCGTCGAAGGCCGGGTGCCGTTCCTGGATCATGCACTGGTGGATTTCAGCATGGACATTCCGCAGGCCTGGAAGATCAAGGGCGGCGAGCCTAAATACCTGTTGAAGAAGGCGCTTTCCGGCATCCTTCCCGATGACATCCTGTACCGGCCGAAAATGGGCTTCAGCGCGCCGATGGCGGAATGGCTGCGCGGCGATTTTGGCAAGCAGGCGGAAGCCGCCGTGCTGGGGTCATCGCTGATGAAGGACGGCTATTTCAACCGGGACCATATCGCCCGGCGCTTCAAGGGTCACCGCGACGGCCGCCAGGATAACGCGCTGCACCTTTGGCTTCTGTTCAACCTAACGGCCTGGCACGACCATTGGATTGAAGGATGAACGTTTCCATAATACCGACCATTCGAAGCGGTCATTCAGACGTACGCCAATGGGTAACAAGCGGACATCGCCGGGCTTGTCGAAACCCTGAACGTCACGGCTCAATGGCAAAGAAAAGGCCCTTCCTACGGAAGGGCCTTTTTTATTCAATAAGTGAGCCGATCAGAATTTATAACTGATACCAACTATACCGCTGTGAATTTTGAGAACGTCAAGAGTTTCACCAGATTTCGCCCGGCCGCCGGTGTTACTGGTGTCCCTGACTCTGCCGCCTTTCTGGGTGGCGATTCC
>PTLL01000093.1 GCA_002938315.1 Alphaproteobacteria bacterium MarineAlpha3_Bin2
TTTTGCAGTGACCACTTTCGACCAAGGCGGTCAACGTCTCCACGGTTTTGCCGGAACGCAGGCTTGCGTCACGCCCGCCCCAGATCAACTGTTGGGTTTGGCTGAAGAATTCGATTTCACGAATTCCCCCGCGCCCAAGCTTAATATTGTGGCCGGCGACAGCGATTTTGGTGCCGCCACGGTGGGCGTGAATTTGGCGTTTAATGGAATGAATGTCTTGGATGGCTGCAAAATCAAGGTTCTTGCGCCAGAGGAAGGGCGTCAATTGTTTAAGGAAGGCGTTACCGGCGTCGATGTCACCAGCCACCGGGCGTGCTTTAATCATTGCCGCGCGCTCCCAGTTCTGGCCCAAAGTTTCGTAATAGGTTTCCGCCGCCATCACTGACAAGGCGATGGGCGTCACCCCTGGATCGGGGCGAAGCCGAAGGTCGGTGCGAAAAACGTATCCATCAGTGGTGCGTTCATCCATCAAACGCACTAATTTTTTGGTTAGGCGAACGAAATGTTTTTGCAGGCGGCCAGGGTCTTCGGTGTTGATTTTTTCAGGGTCGTAGAGGACGATCAAATCGATGTCACTTGAATAATTTAGTTCTCGCCCCCCGAGTTTGCCCAGTGCGAGAATGATTAGGCCGGAGTTCTGTTCCGGTTTTTTAGGGTTGGTTAGCGTAAACCCACCTTGTTCTGCAGTTTCCCGAAGAACATGGACCGAGGCGAGACGAAGCGCCGCTTCGGCAAATTCCGAAAGGGCACCGGTGATTTTTCCTAGCGACCAAAGTCCTGCGATATCAGCCAAAGCCACTGTCAGCGCCATTTCCCGTTTGGCGACTCTGAGCAACCGCGACAAGGTTTCATTATCCAATGAGGCAGCGTGGTGGTGGTTCAGCCCGTCAATTATGCCTTCTAAAGTCTGGGAAGGGTCCGTTGTTAGGAGTTTGTAGGTAAAGTTGGGATCCCGAAGGATCGAAGCGGTAAGGAACTGGCTGTTGCCGAAAATTGCTTCAAGGGCTTTGCGGGCATGCGGGTCCGAGATGGATTGTTTGCCAAGGTCGGAAAGTCCGGCGGCTTCCGTAGCTTCTAACCAATGTTCAAGCCCTAGCGCCGCCTTCTCGGCGGATGCCGGCTCCGGAAACGCGCATTTACTGTTTAGAAAGCTGAAATCATGCATAATAACGGCCTCCGGACAGCCGCAGATTGCGGGAATCGATGGGTTCGGTCAAGACAGGCTGAGTTTCAAATTTCAGAGGAAAACCTTTGATCAGGCGTACGTTTCGTGGAATCGTCCAATTACTTGGCGGGTTAGGCGCGGGCTTGGCCATCATGTTCATGGTGGCCGCCTGGCAATTGTCATCGGGTCCGATATCCCTCGGCTTTTTGACGGCCCACCTCGAAAACGCCATCAATGCCGGGCAGCAAAATTTCAAGCTATCCATGAAGGACACCATCCTGACCTGGGCGGGGTGGGATAGGACCCTGGATATCCGTGTGCTTGAGGTCAAGGTACTGAGACCAGACGGCTCCCTGGTCGGCAGTGTGCCGGAGGTGTCCTTTTCCTTGAGCGGCCAAGCCCTGATTAGTGGCTTATTGGCGCCGAGGAGCATTGAACTATTCGGTCCGCGGCTGAGGGTTAGCCGGAATCTGAGCGGTGACATTGGCATCGGTTTCATGGAGACTGAAGCGCAGTCGAAGGATTTCGCGCTTAGGCTCCTGAATCAATTGTTGGCTGAACCGGACAAAGATAACCCCATGAGCTACCTGACCCGGCTCGAGGTCGTCAGCGCCGAGATCACCCTTGATGATCAGTTGTTGGGCAAATCCTGGGTAACGCAGTCCGCCAATGTTCGGCTTCGTCGTGACGCCGTCGGTCTGGTCGGTGAGGCCGATCTGGAGCTGGACATAGACGGTCGGGAAACGAAATTTTCCACTACCGTCGGCTATCAAACCTCCGTTCGCCGGCTCGACGTGACGATAAATTTTTCCGAGGTCTCGCCGGCGGTGTTTTCGTCGTTGTATTACGAACTAGGTCCGCTTCGTGCCCTGGCGTTACCATTGAAGGGAACGGTGACGGTGGGGATGTCCCTGGACGGCATTATCGAGGCGGCCAACTTCAATCTGTCGGGCGGGCGCGGCGTGCTTAATCTACCCAGCCCCTTCAAACAATCGCTGCCCGTCAATGGGGTGTCGCTAAAAGGAATCTATGAAGGTGGCGAGGACCGATTCGACATCGAAGAAATGAACATCGACCTGGGCGCCAAGGGCTCATTGCTGCTGCCGGTGCCCATCGGCCACAAGATGCCGTTGGCGTCGCTCAGCCTCAAAGGCCGATACCTGGGGAAAACTGGGCGCCTTGAGATTACCGACATTGTGGCCGACCTCGGTGGCCCTTCGGCCAAGGCCAGCGCAGTGGTGGACGGCTTTGGCGGCATTCAGGATATCGCCACCGCCAATATGTCCATCGATTTCAAAGGGTCGATCAAAGGCGTGGCCGTCGATCAGCTTGACCGGTACTGGCCGGTGGCTTTGGGGACCGATGCGCACCGCTGGATCATGGCGCATTTTTCCGACGGCGAAATTCATCAGGCCCGCGCCGAAATGCAACTTTGGTTGGAAAACGGCGGCCTCGAATTGGTGTCGCTGGACGGCGACATGGATGTAAGCGGGGTTAGCGTTGATTACTTGCCACCCATGCCAAAGGTCCGGAACGCCGCCGCTTATATGAAATTCGATGAAAAAAATTTCAATATCTTCATATCCAAAGGGGTGTCCGAAACGCTGAAACTTACTGACGCCTCCGTTCTGATTTCCGGTCTTGATGAATACGACCAGATTGCCAACATCACCGTCGCCATTGAAGGGGCCTTCGGGGACAAATTGGCCTACCTGGACAACGATCCCCTACGGTACGCCCAGGCGATCGGTGTCGATCCGATAACGGTCAAAGGAAATGCGCAAACCGAGTTGAAACTGAATTTTATAGTCGAGAATGCCCTCACGTTGGACGGCATCAAGGTTTCCGCCAAATCCAGGGTTCGCGGCCTTTCGGTAGCCAAGGCCGTGTTGGGCCGCGACATCACCGGCGGTGATGTCGATATCCAGGTCGATAAAAAGGGCATGGATATCACCGGGAAGGTCAATATCGGCGACATTCCGGCGACCTTGGCTTGGCGGGAAAATTTTGTCGTCAACCCGCCGTTCAAGAGGCGTTATGAACTGAAGATGCATATCGCCGACACCCGCCAGATTGCCCAGATGGGCCTGGATGTCGCGCCCTTCACCGACCGGTTTGTGCAAGGCGCGCTGGACGCCGATATCAGGTTTACCATATTGAATGATATCGATCGTCGCCTTGAGATTCAGGCCGACATTACCGAGGCGGCGCTTTCGGCGGATGCTTTTGGCTGGGGTAAAAGGCGAGGGACCAGCGGCGAGGCCAGCATCACCGTCGATTTCAAAGGCGACAAAATTTCCGATGTTCCTGCCTTCGCTATTGCCGCCGATGATTTGAAGGTCAGGGGTGCCGTCCAGTACGGTGAGGGTAAGGAAGGTCTACAGCGGATTGATTTTGAGCAAATAACCTATGGCCGAACCGACATCAAAGGGGCGTTGATTTCCAGGCCCGACGGCGGCTGGGACGCGGGCTTCCACGGCCCCAGTTTCGATATGACATCGATCTGGGAAGACCTTTTCCACAACAGCCCGGAGGGTGGGAATATAAAGGACCTCAAACTGCCTTACCTGACCATGGCCGTGGAACTCGGGCGCGTCTGGATCGGACAGGCAAAGTCCCTGGAAAATATTTCCGGCACCTTCGTCCACCAGGACGACCTTTGGAAAACGGTTCTCCTGAAAGGCGAAGTGGGAGAGAATAAATCCTTCGAGCTGACCATCCGCCCCGGCGATGACGGCAATCGAAATTTGGTGATGACCTCGTCGGATGCGGGTGCGGTCATGAAAATCATGGAATTCTACGATGACATGATCGGCGGAAAATTGGAAATCACCGGGCGGTACGATGACAAGGCCACCGGCAATCCGCTAAGCGGAAACCTAAGAGTCACCGATTACCGTGTCACCGAGGCGCCGGTGCTGACCCGGTTGCTGAGCATCCTGGCGCTGACCGGCATCTTGGAGGCCTTGGAAGGCGAGGGGCTGGCGTTCAAAAATCTGGACATCCCGTTTGTCTTGGGCTCCGGCACCCTGGAGGTCAAGGACGCCAGTGCCACCGGGACCTCGCTTGGCTTTACCGCGTCGGGAACCGTTTACACCTATGCCGATATCGTCGATATGACCGGTACCGTGGTGCCAGCCTATGCCATCAACAGCGTCTTGGGCATTATCCCGATCTTGGGCGATCTTCTCACCGGCGGCAAGAAAGGCAGCGGTGTGTTCGCGGTCAACTACGCCATGAGCGGCCCCACCGATGACCCCAAGGTCCAACTCAACCCCCTGTCCGCCCTGACGCCGGGGATCTTCCGCAACATCTTCGACATCTTCGACGGTTCCAATACCGGCGGCGCCGAGGGCGGTCTTTAGGAGACCGGATTCAGCCCGCCCCGTTCAAACCGCCCCGCTCATACCGCTTTGATCAGCGCGTGGCGTTTTTTCCCCGCCGACAGCTTGATAACACCGTCTTCGTTGAGGTCGGCGCTGGTGATGGCCTGCGTCTCATCGCCGATGGTGTCGTCGTTGACGCGCCCGCCGCCGCCCTTGATCAAGCGTCGCGCCTCGCCGTTGGTTTGCGCCAGCCCGGACTGCTTGAACAACTCGAAGGCAGGGATGCCGGCGTCCAAATCGGCGCGCGCAATCTGAACCGTCGGCAGGCCCGCCCCTTGCGCGCCTTCCTCAAAGGTCTGGCGCGCGGTTTCGGCGGCGGCACTGGCGGCGTCCTCACCGTGACAAAGCGCCGTCGCCCGGTCGGCCAACACCTTCTTGGCCTCGTTGATGTCTTCACCCTCGAGCGCCTCCAGACGCGCGATTTCGTCCAGCGGCATCTCGGTGAACAGCTTCAAGAACTTAGCCACATCTGCGTCTTCGGTGTTGCGCCAGTATTGCCAATACTCATAGGCCGATAGCATGTCTTCGTTCAGCCACACGGCGCCGTCGGCGGTCTTGCCCATCTTGGCGCCGGAACTGGTGGTCAACAATGGCGTCGTCAGCCCGAACAGCTCCAGCCCCTCGACCCGGCGGCCGAGATCAACGCCACCGACGATGTTGCCCCATTGGTCCGATCCCCCCATTTGCAGGGCACAGCCGTGGCGGCGGCCCAATTCCAGGAAATCGTAGGCCTGCAGGATCATGTAGTTGAATTCGAGGAAGCTCAGCGGCTGCTCCCGCTCCAGGCGCAGCTTCACCGATTCGTATCCCAGCATCCGGTTGACGGAAAAATGCCGGCCGTAATCACGCAGGAACGCGATGTAATTGAGATCATCCAGCCAGTCGGCGTTGTTGACCATGACGGCGTCGGTCGGGCCATCGCCAAAGGTCAGAAACTTGGCGAACACGTCCTTGATCCCCGCCATGTTGGCGGCGATGTCGTCATCGCTGAGAAACTTGCGGGCTTCGTCCTTGCCCGACGGGTCGCCGACTTTGGTGGTGCCGCCGCCCATCAGCACGATGGGTTTGTGCCCGGCTTGCTGAAACAACCTGAGCAGCATAATCGACACCAACGATCCGGCATGCAGGCTAGGCGCGGTGCAATCGAACCCAATGTAAGCGGTGAGGGGGGCTTTGTCCTTTCCCTCGTCAAGGGCTAAGGCGTCGAGCCCGTCCAAGTCCGTGCACTGGTGCATGAACCCCCGTTCTTCGACGCGCTGAATAAATTCTGATTTATGGCTGGTCATCATTCCCCCGGCTGCATCCAAGGGTTTATGCTATCGTTATCGAACACGCAATCACGACTTTCATGGAAAGGGCCAGCATGGCGGAGACGGGGGTGCAAACGGCAATCGGCTTGATGAGCGGCACTTCCATGGACGGCATCGACGCCGCCCTGCTGCAAACCGACGGCGACACCGTAACCGGTTACGGGGCGGCATTGAGCCTGTCTTATAAAGACGATTTCCGGGCGAAACTGCGCGACTTGCTGGGCCGTGATTCGGATACCAACGAAGACGCCACCACCATCGGCGAAGAACTGACTGACCTTCATGCCGAAGCGGTTCGGGCGTTGTTGACCGAAAGCGGCCTTTCGGCCGGGGATATCGACGTCATCGGTTTTCATGGCCACACCGTTTTCCATCGCCCCGAAGAAGGCATTACCCGCCAGATCAGCGACGGCGGGCGCCTGGCGCGGGATACCGGCATTGCCGTGGTCGATGATTTTCGCGCCAACGACGTCGCCGGCGGCGGCCAGGGGGCGCCGTTCGCGCCGCTGTATCACGCGGCGCTGTCGAGGAAGTTCGAGAAACCGCTGGCGGTGCTCAATATCGGCGGCGTTGCCAACGTCACCTGGATCAGTCCCGATGGCGGCCTGATCGCCTTCGACACCGGCCCCGGCAACGCCCTGATCGATGATTGGGTGCTGGGCCGCGAAGGCCTGGCCATGGATGAGGATGGTAAACTGGCGCATCACGGCACCGTCAACCAGGCGGTCCTGGACCAATTGATGGACAATCCCTATTTCGATCTGCCGTATCCGAAATCCCTCGACCGCGAAGATTTCGATACCGCGCCGGTGGCGCCGCTTTCCACCGAAGACGGCGCCGCGACCCTGGTGGCATTTACCGTGGCCAGCATCGATGCCGCGGTGCATCAGTTTCCGGCGCTGCCCAACCGCTGGCTGGTGTGCGGCGGCGGTCGTCATAACCCGGCCCTGATGGCGGCCTTGCGCGGGCTGTTGCTGCAACCGGTGGAACCGGCGGAAATGGCCGGCTGGCAGGGCGACGCGCTGGAGGCACAGGCGTTCGCGTATTTGGCGGTGCGCTCGCTCAAAGGCCTGCCGCTCAGCCTGCCCGGCACCACCGGCGTCACTCAGCCGACCACCGGGGGTGTCCTGCACCGGCCGGACGGTTCCTGAAAATAAAAAGTAGGCATTGGTGGACATCGGGTGGTCATTCGTTTGCCACTACCCGGTAGCCTCAGAAGTCTCAGCGACTTTGGCGGCTTCGGAAAAAATTTCGGCGGCGGTCCCGTTCATTTCCAAAGGCGTTTTTGGTAAGGCCGGCAGCACCGGCAGGGGGGCTTTTCGGTTTTTCATCGCCGCCAATCGCGCCTGCAACTCGACGCAGCGCGCTGCGGTATGGAAGTGGTGATTCTGGATGGCGCGGCGATAGACGGCTTCAAGCTTGCCGATCATCGCATCGGCGTCACCGCCAAGGTCGTCATCAATATCTGGCTGAAACAGTACAATACTGTCCGGCCACACCAGGCATTAAACATGCGTCCGCCCGTGCCTGAAACTCTGCGACAGGGTG
>PTLL01000094.1 GCA_002938315.1 Alphaproteobacteria bacterium MarineAlpha3_Bin2
CCACGCCATAGCCCTTCACGCCGGGATTTAGCGAACGTCTCCGCCCTAACGTAATCCTTGCTGTATTTACGATACGCCATCGCCCAGCCGTCTGTCACCATTTGCTCGTTGATGTTGAGCGATCCAACGTAGCAGACAGCTAGGAGGCGTTTGTATCTATCCCGCGTGTCGCCCTTACAGGTTACGTCCTGCCCCTGAACTAGGCGCTGGAGGCTTGGTGTTCGCAACACTGGGAACCGCCCTCGCCTGACTCCTGCGCGGCCTGTAGTGCGCCCCAGCCGGGGTTTAATTGCGGCGACGGGGCTGCTGTATGCAGACGGCAAGATCATGCCTGTCTTATCGAATATGGGGCCAAGCGAAAGCAAGCTGCCATGGATTGGCTTCGTCAGATAGGGATTGAACCCCCTGAAGGGGCCATTGGGGGCCTTGATGCGAGGTCGGGGGCATTTGATAAGGTAGAAGAAAACCCCCGGTAGACACCGCGAAGTCAAACGCGGGCCCCGGGGGCAGTTGCTCTGGGAACGGCCCCGCCTAAACCGTTCTACATCCGAAGATGCCCATTTAGCGGCTCAGGGTTCCAGAGCGGCAGGAAATAGCCAATAGGAGACATTCAGAGTCTCGGCGTCGAAAGACGGCATTTACCCCGCAATCGGAAATTCAAACAACAAACTCGTAATACTCGACTTTGGCCAATTCATCGTTACGGAGGGGCACATGGAATGGGAAGTTCAGACCAGTTCAGGTCTGTATTCGGCGATGTCTGCATATTCGACAAACTCCAAATGGTTGCCTTCGGGATCGTCAATGATGGATAGAAAAACGCCGTCGCGGACTTCGAAGATTTCGCCCGTGGTTCGTATCGGTGCGCCGGTGTCCTTGATGTCGGCGAGGGCGCTTTTAAGGTCGTTGACGATAAAGGTCAGGAAGACGTTTCCCCGGTTGGACAAGACTTCCTCGCCACTCATCCGGTCGCTGGGATTATTCACCGGCTGGACGAGTTTGATCCGTTCGCCGTAATGGGTCTGCATGCGGACGATCCGGTATCCGCCCACGGTAAAGCCCGCCTTGGTGCTACGGTCTGCGAGAACATCGATTTCGCTAATCAATTCGAATCCCAGGATATCACGATAGAAGGCGATCATGGTGTCCAAATTATCGACACAAATACCCATCTCGAAGGGGGCGATCATGTTCAGCATCCGGTTTCATCCTTTTCACTGCATAGTTCAAATCGTTGCATCGTTCAGATGGAGATTTTATGTTGATTATACTGCCTGACGCTCCGCACAAAAAACATTAATAAAAGGCAGAATCGACAGGGAGGCCACATGAAGTTTGCATGTGACACGGGCGGGACATTCACCGATTTGATCGTGGAGGACGATGACGGTGTCCTAACCATGTATAAGGCGGCGACGACACCCAAAGACCCGGTGAAAGGGGTCCTGGATGCCCTGAACCACGCCGCTGAATACCGTGGCGAGAACCTGAAGACCTTGCTCAGCGCCGGCTCCATGTTGATCCACGGCACCACCCACGCGATCAACGCGATCATCACCGGCAACACGGCCAAGACCGCCTTTCTCACCACCTGGGGCCATCCCGATATCCTGGTCCTGCGTGAAGCCGGTCGCATAGAACCGTTTAATTTTCATATCCCCTATCCCGCGCCCTATGTGCCCCGCGCCCTGACTTTTGAAATACCCGAGCGCATCGGAAGCGCCGGGGAAGTGATGCTGCCGCTGGACGAAGCGGCGGCAATCGACATCATTAAAAAACTCAAAAAATTAAAGGTAGAGTCGGTCGCCGTTTGTTTCTTATGGTCGATCGCCGAGCCGGACCACGAGTTGCGCATCGGCGCTCTGCTGGACAAGCACTTGCCCGGCGTCCCATACACCCTTTCCCATCGACTGAATCCGGCGTTACGGGAGTACCGGCGGGCGTCTTCGACCGCCATCGATGCATCCCTGAAACCGTTGATGACCCGCTACCTCGGTAGCCTGACGGAAAGGCTGGCTGAAGCGGGCTTCAAGGGCCGCACCCTGGTGCTGACTTCGCAAGGCGGCATGATCGATGCACACGATCTTGCCGAGCGGCCCATCCATGCGATCAACTCCGGCCCCTCGATGGCGCCGATTGCCGGACGCTACTATGCAGGCCTCGACAGCAAATTACCGAACATCATCATCGCCGACACAGGCGGCACCACATATGATGTGAGCCTTGTCCGCCGCGGACGCATTCCGAAGACTCGGGAAACCTGGATCGGCCAGCCTTATCGCGGTCACATGACCGGTTTTTCCTCCATTGAAATCAAAAGCATCGGCGCCGGCGGCGGGTCCATCGCTCATGTCGACGAAGGCCGTGTTCTGCACGTCGGTCCGGAAAGCGCCGGTGCGGTGCCGGGGCCGGTCAGCTACGGAACCGGCGGCACCGAACCGACCCTCACCGATGCATGCGTCGTGCTGGATTATCTTGACCCGGATTATTTTCTCGGCGGCGCCATGCAGCTCGACGTCAAAGCGGCTCGGAACGCCATCGATGCTAAAGTCGCCAAGCCGCTGGGCCTCAGTACCTTGCAGGCCGCCGCTTCGGTCGTTGGCGTCGCGACGGAGAATATGGTTCAGGCAATTTCGGAAATCACGGTTAATCAAGGCATCGACCCAGCCGAAGCCGTCTTGGTCGGCGGCGGCGGCGGCGCCGGGCTAAATTCGGTCTTTATCGCCCGGCGTCTGGGTTGTCCGCAATTGGTGATTCCCGAGACCGGGGCCGCTCTCAGCGCTTCGGGAGCTACCATGTCGGACCTTTCCAGCGAATATCGCGCGATGTTTTTCACTACCTCCGCCGACTGGAATGAGAAAGCCGCCAATGCCGTGCTGAGAGATTTGGAAGCCCACTGCAAAGCCTTTCAAAAGGGTCCGGGTAAAGACGCCAGATCGCACAGTATAGAATTTACAGTCGAGGCCCGCTACGCCAGCCAGGTCTGGGAATTGGACGTACCCTTGCGAAAAGCCCGCTTTTCGGGCAAGGCCGATCTCGCCCGTCTGATCGCCGATTTCCACGCCGCGCATCAGGAGATATTTGCCGTGCGCGATGAAAAGTCGATCGTCGAGTTTGTCGGTTGGACGGCGACGGTGAGTTGCGGCGTCGGCAACAAGCGGACCGGGCGGCTGAAACACACGGCGGAAGAAGATGTCGTCGTCGGACGGCGCAAAGCCTATTTTGAAGGACACGGCTCCGTGAACACCGCCATCCACTCCCTGCATTCCTTAAAAGTGGGAAAAACCCAAAAAGGGCCGGCAATCATCGAATCTCCGTTTACCACCATTGTCGTCGATCCGGGCGCCAAGTTCATGTTGGCCCCGTCGGGCAGTGTCGTCATTACCCCTTAAATATTGAGGCAACCATGATCAATTCGAAGCGCAACAAGCAAACCCGGCGCGCTAAGACGAAACCGAAGCCCCACCAACTGGACGGCGCCAAACTGGCTATTCTCGCCAATCGGTTCGGCGGCATATGCTCCAAGATGGGGAACACGCTGTTGCGCACCGGACGTTCTGGTGTCCTCAACCGGGCCAAGGATTTTTCGTGCTGCATCGTGACCCGGGATTGCGAACTCCTGCACGCCGAAGAAAGCCTGCCCATTCACGTGCTGTCGGGCCCCGATCTGATGGCGAAATCGATGCACGAATTTCATCCGGAACTCAAACGCGGCGACGTGTTTCTTCATAACTCTCCCTATCACGGCAACTCTCATCCGGCCGATCACACGCTCCTGATGCCGGTGATCGATAAAAAGGGTGTCCATCATTTCACGCTCTTGGCCAAGGCCCACCAAGCGGATATCGGCAATTCGATACCGACCACCTATCACGGCACCGCACGCGATGTGTACGAAGAGGGCGCGTTGATTTTTCCGGCCGTCCAGGTCATCGAAAACTACCAAATTAATGAAGACATCGTTCGTATGTGCCGCATGCGGATTCGCGTGCCCGATCAGTGGTACGGCGATTTTCTCGCCCTGGTGGGAGCGGCCTTCATCGGTGAGCGCGAGGTGTTGGCCCTTGGCGAAGAGATCGGCTGGGATACCTTGCATGCATTTACCGAGCAGTGGTTCGATTATTCAGAGCGGCGTATGATCGCGGCGATCAAGAATATGCCTCACGGTACCGGCGTCGCCAAATCGACCCATGACGCAATTCCCGGCACCCCGCCCGAAGGCATCACCATCACCTCGAAGGTTACCGTCGATACCAAGAAAGCAACGATCGAGGTCGATTTGCGCGATAATCCCGATCAGTTGGAATGTGGCCTCAATGTTTCGGAGGCTTGCACCCGCACCTCGACAATGATCGGTATCTATAATTCGGTCGATCCCTCGGTCCCTAAGAATGCCGGCTCCTTCCGGCGGGTAAAACTGCACTTGAAAGAGGGTGGTGTGGTTGGCGTCCCACGTCACCCAATCAGTTGCTCCGCGTCCACCACCAACCTCGCCGACAGCGTTCAGAACGCTACCCAACGGGCGTTGGCAGCCATCGGCGATCCCCTCGGCATGGGAGAGATCGGCTGTTTCTGTCCGCCATCGACTTCGGTCGTCTCGGGGACCGACCCGCGCACCGGCAAGCCTTACGTGAATCAACTGTTCCTGGGCCATACAGCCGGCGCTGCGGTCGCCTACCAGGATGCCTGGTTGACCATGCTACACGCCGGAAATGGCGGCATGTGCTTTATCGACAGCGTCGAACTCGACGAAGTCTACACGCCCATCGTCGTCAAGACCCGCCGTCTTATTCCCGACAGCGAGGGAGCCGGGCGTTTCCGAGGCGCGCCCGGCATTGAGGTGGAGTTGGGACCGATCGATTGCCGCATGGAGGCGTGCTTCGTCGCCGATGGCAACATCAACGTTCCCCAGGGTGCCCGTGGCGGCGGCGATGCCGCACGCTCCGATCAATTTCGGCGCAAGACCAACGGCAAATTGGAGCGGCTCAATCAATGTTCGCAAGTGTGGATCGAGAACGGAGAAACGATGGTCTCCATCGCCAGCGGCGGCGGCGGCTATGGCGATCCCAAGAAGCGCGATCCGGAACGCGTGCGCCATGACGTGGAGGAAGGCCTGGTCACCCCGAGACGCGCCCGCGAGGTTTACGGGGTCGCCGTCACCACCGCTAAAAAGATCGATTTGAAAAAGACCAAAGAACTACGCCGTCGACGGCGGTCGTAGGACCTAGAATTTTAACAAGGGGAAAATCGCTATGAGATTGAAAGATAAAGTCGCCATAGTCACCGGCTCGTCGATGGGAATTGGCGAAGCCATAGCCAAGCGCTTCGCCGACGAAGGGGCAACAGTCGCAGTCAATTATTTAAAAAGCCCCGACGCGGCGGAAGGCGTCGTGAAATCCATTGAAGACGCCGGCGGCACCGCCAAGGCCTACAAGGCGGATGTATCGAAAATTCCTGAGATTGAGCGTTTCGCCGCCGAAGTCATCGCAGACTTCGGCGGCGTCGATATCTTGTTGAACAATGCCGGTGTGTTCCGCACCGTGCCCGTCATGGAGACGACCGAGGCGATTTGGGACGAACAACTCGACCTCAACCTCAAAGGCTATTTCTTTTTTATCAAAACCATGGTTCCCCATTGGCGCGAACACGGCGGTGGCAAAGTTATCAGTATTTCGTCGATCGCCGGCACAGGCGGATTTCCGAACTGCCCGGCTTACTGCGCATCGAAGGGTGGAGTGGTCAATTTGACCCGCGCCCTGGCCGCCGAACTGGGCAAGGAAAATATCAACGTGAACTCGATTGCTCCGGGCAATGTGGCGACGCCGCTGAATGCCCACCTGCGCGGTCCCGGTAATGAGGAATATGTCGAGCTGATGCGCACGTTCACGCCCACCGGCATCGCCTTCCTGGAGCCCGAAGACATGACTGGCACCGCCGTCTTCCTCGCCAGCGACGACTCCAAGCTTATCCATGGGGAAACTATTGTCGTCGATGGCGGGTGGTCGGTCTGGTAAGCTCAGATTGTTTCCCCGCCCTTATCGCGTTGCTAGTCAGTGGGCCGGCGTGGGCTAAAGAACTCTCAGGCGATTGCATTGCAACAAGCCGGACATACGGCTTCCCGAATGTGGAAGGTGCAAAGACACAAAGTTCGACGGAAAAGTATCGCTTTGAGGCCGGTAGTGTATTCCATCAGTGGGAGGGGCGTGAGGAATACCTATATAGCCCTATTGTCCAGTTAGGGACTAATCCTTACCAGTATACCTCTGGGAATATGCGTTTCATCTTTCCAGACGAAAAAAAGGGTTATGTGATCCACGGTGACACGGTTGGTTGGAAAGTTTCCAATCTCGATTGCGCTATCTCGCGAAAATAGCTCATCACTGAACAACCCTAGCCTAGTAGCCAACATATTGTTCACATTCGGGGGGAACGCTGACGTAATCACTTTAGCACAAAACATAAACATGCTATGATGATTTTATCAATTTAAAAAGCAACGCCGTGAGGCGTCGCGTCCCTAGATGGAGCAACGCGTGGCCACTGAAAAAACAGGAAAAAAACAGAGAAACCTAAAGCCGTTTCGGCCTGGACAGTCGGGCAACCCAGACGGACGCCCCAAGGGCTCCCGCAACAAGGCAACCCTGGCTATGGAAGCCCTGTTAGACGGCGAGGCCGAAGCCATTACCCGCAAGGCTATCGAGAAAGCCCTAGAGGGAGATATGACGGCGATCCGGCTTTGCCTGGAGCGTATTCTACCCACCATTAAGTCCCGCCCCATCGAGATTGACCTTCCACCCGTTAAAACCGCCCAGGACATTCAGGCGGCTCATGGTGCGGTCATCGCAGCAATGGCGAAGGGTGAAATCACCCCCGATGATGCTGGGACCATTGCAGGTGTTCTGGAAGCCCGGCGTAGGGCAATCGAAACGGTGGAACTTGAGGCCCGTATGGTCGCGCTGGAGGAAAAAGCATGAGCATAAAGCGCCGCATACGGAAACTCGAAACCCTGCAATCCAAAACCAATGGTGGTCTTGTGATAATAGCTTACGGCCCCAATGACGATGCTAAGGAATTACAGCGTGAACGCTTTGGCTTAGATGGGCCGCCACTTGGTGTAACAGTGTTGCTCGTTAACACGGGGGTTTCCAGGTCCAAAGAATGAAGGGGGCAGTCAATGGCACTTAAACGTCGGATCGAAAAACTTGAGAAACGAGCTGGCATTAGAAAAGAGCCGTCGCCAATTATCGGATATTGCTGCCACCAAAAAGACGGCAAGGTCAGTGCCGAAGCTGCACAAAAGAAAGCTGTTGCGAAATGGGAAGCCATTAATGGGCCTCTAGGTGACCGGGAG
>PTLL01000095.1 GCA_002938315.1 Alphaproteobacteria bacterium MarineAlpha3_Bin2
TGGTGGGCACGGCTGGGATTGAACCAGCGACCCCTCCCGTGTGAAGGGAGTGCTCTCCCGCTGAGCTACGCGCCCGTTTGGCTTCGGAATTCGCCCATATAAGGGGGGCGACAGGCCACTGTCAAGGAACCGCCCTCCCGTGGTTTACTCTCTCCCCGGCCCCGTTCCTCCTAGGCCTGCAAGAAACCGAAACAATTGTTGACTTGGCGCATTCCCCGGCATGTGGCAAATTCCCGTCGCCGCTGCTTGAAACCGGTTTAACGGACAATCGTCACGCCATGAGCAAAACAAAAACCGCCGCCGTCATTCTCTGTGCGGGCTTGGGAACGCGAATGAAATCCGCTACCCCCAAAGTCCTGCACCCGCTTGCCGGACGGCCGATGCTGGCCCACCTACTGGCCAGCCTTGAGCCACTGAACCTGGACCCCGTTGTCGTCGTCACCGGGGAAGACATGGAGGCCGTCGCCGAGACCGCCGCCCCCCACCCCACTGCCGTGCAAAGCACGCAATTGGGCACCGGGCATGCGGTGCTTTCAGCCAAAGACGCCTTAGGAAGCTTCAAGGGCGACGTCTTGGTCCTGTTCGGGGCCGATCCGCTGATCAAACCGGAGGCCATTGAAGCCATGCTGGCGGCGCGCCAGCAAACGCCGGCGCCGGCAATCGTCGTGCTCGGCTTCGAGTCCGAGGCCCCCGGTGCCTACGGGCGGCTGATCACCACCGGCGACGGATCGCTGGACGCCATCGTCGAGGCCGATTACGCGACGCCGGAACAGCTTGAAATCACCCTATGCAATTCCGGCGTCATGCTGATCGACGGCGACAAAATCTGGGGGCTGCTGGACCGCGTCGGCAACGACAACGCCAAGGGAGAATATTACCTGACCGACATTATTGCGTTGGCGCGGGGCGACGGACTCACCTGCGCCATCGTCAAGGGCGATGAGGCCGAGTGTCTCGGCATCGATGACCGCGCCGATTTAGCCTGTGCCGAGGCCGCGGTTCAAAACCGGCTTCGCCGCGCCGCCATGAACGGGGGCGCGACGCTGACCGACCCCGATACCGTCACCTTCAATTTCGACACCATCTTGGGCCGGGACGTCACCATCGGCGCCTCAGTGGTGTTCGGGCCCGGCGTCCACGTCGGCGACAATGTCGACATCCGCGCCTTTTGTCATATCGAGGGGGCGGAAGTCGCCGACGGCGCCATCATCGGGCCATTCGCACGGCTGCGCCCCGGTTCCGATATTGCCGAAGACGTCCACATCGGCAATTTCGTTGAGATCAAAAACGCCACCATCGAAAAAGCCGCCAAGGTTAATCACCTGACCTATGTCGGCGACGCCCGCGTCGGGGCGGCGGCCAACGTCGGCGCCGGCACCATCACCTGCAATTACGATGGTTTTGCCAAGCACCACACCGACATCGGAAAAGGCGCTTTCATCGGTTCCAACGTCGCCCTGGTCGCACCGGTCAAGGTCGGCGACGGCGCGTTGATCGGCGCCGGCAGTGTGATCACCAAGGATGTCGCCGCCGATACCCTGGCCGTTACCCGCGCGCCCCAAAAAGAAACCAAAAAGCCCAAGCCCAAGAAAAAGAGCAATAATTAATTAATCATGTGCGGCATTATCGGCATCATCGGCAAGGACGGGGTCGCGGACCCGTTGGTGGACGCGCTCAAAAGGCTCGAATACCGGGGCTATGATTCCGCCGGCATCGCGACCCTGGTCAATGGCGGCATCGAGCGCCGCCGCGCCAAGGGCAAGCTTGAGAATCTGGCAAAAAAGATTGCCGCCGAACCGATCCAAGGCCGCACCGGCATCGGCCACACCCGTTGGGCCACCCACGGCGTGCCCAATGAGGTGAACGCCCACCCCCATGCCACCGACCGCGTCGCCGTCGTCCACAACGGCATCATCGAAAATTTTCAGGAATTGCGAGATGAACTGGCCCAGGCCGGGCACACCTTGGCGTCCGACACCGACACCGAGGTCGTCTGCCACCTGATCACGCTAAACCTGGAACAAGGCATGGCGCCGGTGGAAGCGACCAAACAAGCGCTCGACCGTTTGGTCGGCGCCTTCGCGCTCGGCATTATCTTCGCCGGTGAGGACGGGTTGATGATCGCCGCCAGACAAGGCAGCCCGCTGGCCATCGGTATCGGCGAGGCGGAAAGTGGCGAAATGTATCTGGGCTCCGACGCGCTGGCGCTGGCGCCGCTGACGGAAACAATCATGTATCTGGAAGACGGCGATTGGGCGGTGATCCGGACGGGACAAGACGGGGGCAGCGTCGAGGTCTACGGCATGGACGGGGAAAAGATATCCCGTGCTACCAGGAAAACCGCGGTATCCGGTGACGCCATCGGCAAGGGCGGCTACGACCACTTTATGCTCAAGGAAATCTACGAACACCCGCAAGTCATCGGCGACACGCTGCATTCCTTCATCAATCCAGCGACCCGGACGGTCACCCTCCCCGACCTGGGCTTTGATCCGGCCGCCGCCACCAAGTTCACCCTGATCGCCTGCGGATCGTCCTTCTTCGCCTGCCTGACGGCTAAATACTGGCTCGAAAGCCTTGCCCGGGTATCGGTCGAGGTCGATATCGCATCGGAATTCCGCTATCGCGGCGCCGCCATGCCAGACGGCGGGCTGGCGGTGTTCGTGTCGCAATCGGGCGAGACCGCTGACACCCTGGCCGCCCTTCGCTACGCCAAGGACCAGGGCCAGAACACGTTGGCTATCGTCAACGTGCCGGAAAGCACCATTGCGCGTGAGGCCGATGCAGTGCTGCCCACCAACGCCGGGCCGGAAATCGGTGTCGCCTCGACCAAGGCACTGACCTCCCAGATGACGGTGCTGGCCTGCCTGGTGCTGGCGGTGGCCAGGGGCAGGGATTCCATCGATTCTGACACCGAGGCCCATCTGGTCGGCGCGCTGACGGAGGTGCCGGCCCGCGCCGCCGATGTGTTGAACCACGACGAACGGCTCAAGGAACTGGCCGGCGAAATCGCCGAAGCCCACGACGTTCTGTATCTCGGCCGCGGCACCAGTTATCCGGTGGCGCTGGAAGGGGCGCTGAAATTAAAGGAAATCTCCTACATTCATGCCGAAGGCTACGCGGCGGGGGAAATGAAGCACGGCCCCATCGCCTTGATCGACGACGGGGTGCCGGTGATCGTCATCGCGCCTTCGGATGCGTTGTTCGAAAAAACCGCCTCCAACATCGAAGAGGTGATGGCTCGGGGCGGCCGGGTGATCTTTTTCTCCGATGCCAAAGGGGCGGACCGGCTGGGCGGCAAGACCGCCGCCACTGTTCAACTGCCGGAAGTGGACCCGTTCGTGGCGCCGATTTTGTACACCATTCCGGTGCAGTTGCTGGCCTATCATACCGCCGTCATCAAAGGCACCGATATCGACCAACCCCGGAACCTCGCCAAAAGCGTGACAGTAGAGTAGTTCGGAACAGTGATTACTTTTCTGACGAATTCTCTCAATATCTGTGTTTTAGAGTGTCATTTGGGTCGAATAACCTCCTAAGTGACTACAATTTGACCAAATGGTCTGATTCCCAACAGAAGACACACGACCTCATTAAGTCTCTTCACGATGATGGAATGGGATATCGCAAGATTGCAAAACACCTCAATGAACTTGGAATCAAAACCATTCGTGGTAATGAGTGGAAGAACACAACTGTGTTTTCTGTCCTCAAAAGAAATAGGGAACGGTTGAATAGGTTGGAAGTCGGAGAACTGGAATCCGAAATTGAATTTGGGAAGATGGAATTAGTTTGGATGAAGGACTAGGGATAACCATATCTTTTTTTCAATATCGTTATCCCTCTTCACAGGCAATCGTGAATATGTTCGCTTGCTGGTACCGTGATCTAGGTTTTGACGGATGCTCGTCGCATTCCGGACGACGGACCTTCATCACGAATGCTGCTCGCAAGATTTTGACAGTCGGCGGATCCATGCGGGACGTTCAAATTTTGGCCCGACATGCTTCTCTGAACATGACCATGCGGTACGTTGACGCGGACAAAGAAGCAATGAGGAAGGTGGTGGAGCTAGTGTGACTGATAAAGCATCCTAGCCATTCTCAAATCCCTTAAACGCATCCCAGACAATTTTCTCCAGGGTTACGACCTCATCATCGCTCATCGCCTTGAACTCATCGCTCCGGCGACGATTGGGTAGTGAGCCGTCGTTCTGTCTCGTGAACATGATGAAGTCTTCCGCCAAACGATCTGGCATCTCGACTGTATCCATGATCTGACCTATGGCTTCGTCGTGTCGGCTCAGGTAGTCGATTTCACGAGGCAGGTCATGCTCGACCGTTCGCCGCACGCAGGCGAACAGAAACTCCGTTTCATCGGTGCAGTCAAAATACCGATAGAGGTCTGCGGTGTCGTTCAGGACTTCTACGTTTCGCTTCGGCGTCGGTTCCCATTCGATAAAATCCATCAAGGGACCAGAGTGGTTTCTAAGTGTTGCCTGATAATCATCAATTTGATCAAGCATGACGGATGAAACTGGAAAAACCATGCCGGGTGGCGTCATCTTCCGTTCCGCCAGAACGTGGTGGATCAAGCATCTGTGCAATCGTCCATTTCCATCTTCCAATGGATGGATATAGACGAACCCAAATGCCAGCGCTGCCGCCTGTAGGACGGGGTCAAGATCGGACGGCCTCATGCGATTATTGCATTCGTTGAAGCCATTCATGAGTCCGACAACGTCATCCTGATGTGCCCCAATGAACTCGGGGATAGGATTGCCGTCGGAATCACGTTCGCCCAAGAATACGCCATCAGGCCGATAGCCGATGGGGGTAAAGCGGTCATCACCAATGAGCACGCGATGGAGCCGGTAGATCTCAGTTTGGTTGAGTGGGTTCTTTCCTGCCTGGAGAACGGCCTTACTCCACCTCTCCAATTTATTTCTCGGTGGGCGTTCTCCCTCTATTTCAAAACTGGCTCGACTGTCTGCTAAAAGCATGAAACTGGCAGCACGTGTAATCAGATTATTGCTCGTTCGCCCCACGGTATCTTGAGCCTTGTCTCCCAAGTTAATTGACAAGAAGTCTTCAAGGGCGTCTGTGCGTCTTATTACAGGGCAAAATGCTGCACCGCCCAACAAGTTGTCACGAACCTTGTGCCGCTTTGACGATTTGGGTTTGCCAGTGAAATACGCCTTGGGGTCAAGAGCATCGACAAAAGCAACATTGGACGCGTCAGGTATGTCTAGCTTTTCACCTAACAAGGTCTCGTAGAGAAACCATGCACGGCGTGATGGCGCGCCAGTTGGGGACGATTTAATGAATGCCTCCATTTCATTGGTGGCGATTGCATCAAAGGCACGCTTGAGAATGAGCAGGTCCAAATTCTCATGTTTTAGGGCGAATGTAAGGTGATCACCAAAACTGTCGCCCGGCCAATATCTCTTGTCGAAGACTTTCCAGGCATTCTCACTTTTCGTTCCGTCACGGACGTGCTTCTCGGAAACACAACAAATGGCCCGAACAGGTGCTTTGATTTCCAGTGCAGACACGAGCGCTGATAAACCAACGAGCCGCGTGCCCTCTGGAACGACTTCATCCTGAAAAGTTGGTGGCGTTGTAGGGACGAACTCCATATGTCGAAATTCCTTCGCCTGTGTCGAATTATGTTCGCATTATCATCTTAATGTCGAAATATATTCTTTGCAAGGAATGTCGAAAAACATTCGCGTATGTCGTAAAATAATAAAATTATTATGTTTATGTCGAATTTTGTTCGCGGACGTACGGCCGCACCAATTACCGACCTCCTTCTTGGGGTCTATGTTCGAGTGACGACGAGAACTCTGTCACTCCCAGAGTTACCTCCAGAACGTGAACAACGTTTCCAGTTAATCCTCGATCTCCATGACCGTGGTCTGAGCACGAATGAGATAACGGATTTCTTGAATTTTTCAAAAATGAAGTCCCCGAGAGGTACCTCATACACACCCAAATTGGTGTGGGTACCGTATCGACGGTGGGTCTAAGACCAAACGAGTGAGAACCGACTTGTTAAAAAAATCAAAGAGTTGAAGGTGGATAGGTGTCATTATATAACGAAAACAATTCCGTTACGGTAGAATGATACCAAAGATCGCTGATAATGACCCATAGAGACGTCTTCCTAAGGTTTTCGGGTAGGAGCGTGCACTGCGGCGATGTGGTGCATCGCAAAGAGTGCGCGACGACGTCCGAAAGGCTTGGAAAGCCGCCATTCCGGTCGCATATGCGGACCGTCGGAGGGCGTCGAAAAGCCTTGACGATGCACCGCATCGCCTGCGACTTTTTTCCTACCCGACGGACCGCCTACGCGATCCCTTTGAGTCATTATCAGCGATCTTTGGTATCCCCATGAGCGCCGAACAATCCCTGGAACAGCAATTCGCCAAGGCCGCCAGCTTCTACGAAAAAGGTAAGTTCGACAAGGCCAAGAAAATTTTTCGGGGAATCCAGCGCGGCAACCCGGGCATCCCCGAGGTTCTGCACATGCTGGCATTGATCGCGCTCAAAACAAACCGCGCCGAAGACGCCGTCGGGCATCTTGAGAGCGCCGTCCAATCCGCGCCTGGGTCCGCCGACCTTTTCGGGCTTCTTGGCGGGGCGCTGGAAAAGGCCGGACGGACCGAGGACGCCGCCAAGGCCTTTGAACAGGCCATCACCCTTGAGCCCGGCCTGGCCGAGACCCACTACAACCTGGGCAACGCCTTACGAGACCTCGGTCGCAGCCAGGACGCCGTGGTCTCTTACCGGCGCGCCGTCGAGCTGGACCCCGAAAGCGTGGAATACCGGAGCAACCTGGCTGCCGCCCTGGT
>PTLL01000096.1 GCA_002938315.1 Alphaproteobacteria bacterium MarineAlpha3_Bin2
CAACACGCAGTCGTCACAGCGTCCACAATGGAGAAATCCGTCTTTCGAAGATTCCTCCACTGGATCGTAACAGCTCATGGTCCGGGAATAATCGACGCCGAGGCCGGTCCCGCGGGCAATGATTCCGGCCTTGGTCAGATCGATTAGCGGGCGCATGAATAATTATACGTCGCCCATCCCCGGCGCTGGCTTCGACACCGCTTTTCGTCGCCAGGTTGGCCATGGTCTCGAAGACCTCGATATAGGCCGGCCGGCAGTCGGGATAGCCCGAATAATCCAACGCATTGACGCCGATGAATATGTCCGTGCAATCCAGCGTTTCCACCCGCGCCAAGGCAATAGAAAGAAACACCGTATTGCGGGCGGGAACATAGGTAACGGGAATGTCACCGGCCCTATCCGCCTCGCTCCGGTCCTTGGGCACGTCGGCGGCGCCGGTCAGGGCCGAGCCGCCGAATTGAGCCAGATCGATATCAAAAACGTCATGGCCGGCGGCGTTCATGGCCAGATCCGTAGCGAAGACGATTTCCGCCTGGGAACGCTGCCCATACCGAAAGGTCAAGGCGTGTGGCGCAAACCCCTCTTCCCCGGCGATGGCAAGGCAGGTGGCGGAATCCAGCCCGCCGCTCAATAGAACAACGGCCCTGGGTTTATCGGCACGATCCGTGGACGGCGTCATCGAGGGGGATCAGGCCGCCGGCGTGTCTTGACGGCGGAGCATCCACCATACCGCCAGCGCCCCCAACATTTTGCTCGCCGTCATGGCGATCACGCCGGTCACCGAAAGGTGTCCGATCATGCCGAGGAAAACGACACTGTCCAACGGCGTGCCGACGGCGCTGGACAACAGCACCCGTTGGGGAAATGAACGGCCGGTAAAGCTGTACACGGCCCAGTCGGCGAATTCGCTGATCAGGAAGGCGGCCACCGAGGCGGCGGCAATAAAGGGGTCCGCCATAAAGTAGCTGATCCCGCCGGCGACCAGCATGGCAATGATGACGCGATGGCCGATTTCCCGTTGGGCGAAATCGCGGGCGACAAAGATAAACCCGACAATCAACGAAATCGGCGTCCATTTTTCGCCCCCGGGCAAGGCGACCATGGGGGTCACCGTAAAGCCGTAATTCACTGCAACGATTAGAACGACATAGACAAGTGTGTAACGAAACTGCATTCCATGGCACCTTTTCACTGCGGCCCCGAAGCGACCGTGAGGGTGAAATATTACAGACGAAGACCGATGGCAAGGGCATGACCGAAGCGCTTAAGAATATCATTCGTGACAAGGCCCATGAATTGGGCTTCGACACCGTTGGCTTCGCCGCCGCCACGGCCAATCCCGCCGATGCCGAAAATCTTACCGCGTTCTTGGCCGACGGCCGCCACGGCGACATGGCATGGATGGATAACGCCGATGGCCGGCGCGGCGATCCCGAGGCGATCATGGCCAACGCCAAATCAATCATCGTTCTCGGCGCCTATTACGGGCCCGGCGGACCCTTGCCCCCGACATCAAGAGACCGCGGGGAAATCAGCATTTATGCCCAAGGACGAGACTATCACACCGTCTTGAAGAAAAAGCTGAAACAACTAGGCCGCTGGTTGGCCGACGACCATGATGCCGGGATCAAGGTGTTTGTCGATACCGCGCCGGTCATGGAAAAGCCCCTAGCCCAACGCGCCGGCATCGGCTGGCAAGGGAAACACACCAACCTGGTCAGCCGGGAATTCGGTTCCTGGTTGTTCCTGGCGGAAGTCTTCACCACCCTGGACCTGCCAACGGACCGCCCGCAGACGGACCATTGTGGAAGCTGTGATCGGTGTCTCAAGGCGTGCCCGACGGATGCCTTGGCGGTGCCTTACCAGATCGAACCCCGGCAATGCATTTCCTACCTGACCATCGAGCACAAAGGCAGCATTGCGCCTGAGCTAATGGCGGCCATGGGCAACCACATTTATGGGTGTGACGATTGCCTGGCGGTGTGCCCCTGGAACAAATTTCAGGGACCCGCCACCTTTGATCAGTTTCGGCCCCGCGCCGGGCTTTCCATGCCCCGGCTGGACGACCTTGTCACCCTGGACGACGCACGTTTTAGAGAAATGTTTGCCGGTTCCCCCATAAAACGCACCGGACGGGACCGGTTCGTGCGCAATGTCCTGATTGCTATCGGCAACACCGGTGATGAAAAGCTGCTCACCAACGCCCGGGCGTTACTGGATGATCCTTCCCCGGTGGTCGCGGACGCCGCCCGCTGGGCCACCCGGCAGCTGGAAAAAGCGGAGATTCCCGCGTCGAGCGTTTGACCCTATAATGAACATGATGTTGAAACCAAGGTGGACCGGAAAATGAAACAACCAGCCAAGACCGTAACCGCCCTTGCCGTACTTTTTGCTGCGACGCTTTTCTCAACAGCTTTAACCGCCGGGCAGGAAACCCACGCCTTCAAACCCGGCCAGGTGTTTAAGGATTGCCCCAAATGCCCGGAACTGGTGGTGGTGCCATCTGGCCTCTACATCATGGGCCTTAACGGCAAAAGCAAAAAAGTAAACCGGCGCATCGGGTCAACATCAAAAAGCCCTTCGCCATGGGCCGCTTCGAGGTAAACTTTTCGGAATGGCAGGCCTGCGTTAATGGCGGCGGGTGCCTGCGTGAACCGGATGACCATCGCTGGGGCCGCAAAGGGCGTCCGGTCATCAACGTCACCTACTTCGACGCCAAACGATACCTGGAATGGATCAGTAAAAAGACCGGCAAAAGGTACCGGTTGCCATCGGAAGCGGAATGGGAATACGCCGACCGCGGCGGCACCACCACGCTATGGTGGTGGGGGAAAAAGTCGGCAAGAACAACGCCAACTGCAAGGATTGCAAAAGCAAGTGGAGCGACGGCGGCACGCTTCCCCATGGCTCCGCCCCCGTCGGCTCGTTTGCGGCCAATCCATTCGGCATCCATGACACGGCGGGCAACGTGTTCGAATGGGTTGAAGACTGCTGGAACACGTCTCACAAAAACGCGCCGAAAAATGGCACGGCCAGGATCGAAGGCAACTGTAAATACAGGGTGCTTCGCGGTGGGTCGTTTTATTATTATTCGAAGGTCGCCAAATCTTTCTACCGGGCCAAGAACCCGCCCGGGGAGAAAAGTTACTGGCTTGGGTTTCTGGTGTTAAGAGAGCTCGACTAAAAAAACCCCCGCCTTTACGACGTCTTTATTTCTTGCCTCCACTAGTTAGCTTGTCAATTTGCTGTTGCATCTGTTCAAGCTGGTCCCGCAGCTCATCCAGTTGGGCCCCATCTTCACCGTCCGCCTCCGGCGCCGGGCTGGGAGATGAAGCGGCGCCTTTACCCTTTGTCATGTTTTTGCCGCCGCCATCGGTGCCGGGAAAGAACGGCATGAACATCTTCATCGTCTCTTCGAACATGGCGACATTCTTTTTACCCATTTCCTCAAATTGGTTCATGGGGTTGAGGTCGCCGAGCGTATTTTGCATATAGTCGCGCATCTGTTCTTGATTTTGCGCGAACGCCTGCATGGAATTTTCCAGATAGTTGGGCACCACCGATTCCAAACTGTCGCCGTAGAAACTGATGAGGTGGCGCAGGAAACTGATCGGCAGCAGGTTTTGGCCCTTGCCTTCTTCCTCGACGATAATGTGGGTCAGAATCTGGCGGGTGATGTCTTCGCCGGATTTGGCGTCATAAACAACAAAGTCCGTACCCTCTTTCACCATCTGGGCCAGATAATCGAGGGTGACATAACTGCTGGTCTGCGTATTGTAGAGCCGCCGGTTGGCGTATTTCTTGATCGTTATCGGTGGCGTCTCGGTTTTTTCTTCTTCACTCATCACAATAAGGCTCATCCGTCCAGGGGAGCAGGAACCTAGCGCGGAAAATGCTGCACCGCAATGAAATGTTCCCCGACCGCTCCCTCCTGTCTATAATCGGAGCTATACTCACCGAGAGATTTCAGGGAACACAAAGGATTATAACATGTCAGAGCCCCCCGACCTGGATGCCCTGGCAAAACAGTACCTGGATCTCTGGCAACAACAATTGGGCGGCATCTCCAAAGACCAACAGACCGCTGAGATCATGGCCCAGACCATGGAATTGATGAACGCGGGCGCTTCGGCTTTCGCAACCATGGCAACGCAGAACCAAGGCTACGCCGATGCAGACGCCTCCTCCTCTCCCTCAACCGCAGCCAGTGGCGCTTCACCTGGCGCTTCAGACCTTGACGTGGCTGAGCTCGCTCGGCGTATTGCCCGGCTTGAAAAACGGCTCGATTCCTTGGAGACCGGAGTTAAAAAAAGCCGCCGAAAAACTGCAAAAAAACCTCGAAAAAGTTGATCTCCTAGATTTTTCCACCGCCGTGGATGCCGAGGCCCGGTCCCGGCTGATCGCTTTTTCCGAGGGCGTCAACCGGTACAGCCGCCATCCCCGCACGCCACGCCCAACGGCGGCGCCCGAATTCTGGCGCGATGGCGCGACACGGGTGCTGGATTACGGCAGCGGTGATCCCAACGCCATGCCCATCCTGGTGGTGCCGTCGTTGATCAACCGCGGCTACATCCTCGACCTGACCGAACAACACAGCCTGATGCGCTATCTGGCATCGGTTGGCTTGCGGCCCTTTTTGGTCGATTGGGGAATGCCGGGTCCGGAAGAACAAGAATTCAATCTCACCAATTATATCTGTTGGCGGCTGGAACCGGTCGCCGATGAAATTTTCGACGCCACCGGCCAAGCGCCGGCGTTGTTGGGCTATTGCATGGGCGGCCTGCTGACCCTGGCCCTGGCGCACCGGCGCCCGGACCGGGCGGCGGCATTGGCGTTTTTGGCGACGCCCTGGGATTTTCACGCCGGGCCCAAAGCGCCTATCCGGATGCTGGAAGCGATGGCGCCGGGCATCAGCACCATGATTGATCAATTGGGGGCGCTGCCGGTTGACGTCCTGCAGGCGATGTTCTCAAGCCTCGATCCGTATTTGACGTCGGATAAATTCCGCCGATTTTCCGCCCTCGATAAACACTCAGACAAGGCCCGGAAATTTATCGCCCTGGAGGATTGGCTCAACGACGGTGTTCCTTTAGTCGGGCCGGTGGCCCGGGAATGCCTGATCGGCTGGTACGTGGACAACGCGCCTGCCAAAGGCGCCTGGCGGGTCGATGGTGAGCCGGTGCGACCGGAAGCCATCACGGCGCCAACCCTGGTGGTCATCCCCAAGGACGATCATATCGTGCCGCCTGGCTCCGCCACCGCCCTCGCCGATGCCATCCCCGGCGCCGAACGCAAAATGCTGGCCGCCGGGCATATCGGCATGGTTGCCGGCGGCCGCGCCAAATCCATGCTCTATAAACCGTTAGGCCTTTGGCTGTGCAAAACCTTGACCAAGGTCAATCAATCGTAGACATAAAGGCCTTATCTTGATACTCCGTCTCGGGCTACAAATAACCAAACAAGCCCAGACCCCAAAAATACCAATTTCCCAGGCTGCCCCCCAATGGCCCCTGGGCCGAAACTCTTTTAGGAGGATTGCCAATCATGACGGAAGTCGTCATTGCCGCCGCTGCACGCACCCCCGTGGGCGCCTTTTTAGGTGGCCTCAGTTCCCTGCCCGCCCATACCCTGGGTGAGACCGTCATCGTCGAAGCGCTGAAGCGCGCCGAGGTCGACCCCGAAGACGTCAGCGAAGTTATCATGGGGCAGATTTTATCCGCCGGCGAAGGCCAGAACCCGGCCCGCCAGGCCGCCGTCGGCGCCGGCATTCCAGTTGAGAAAACCGCCTATGGCATCAATCAGCTTTGCGGATCGGGATTGCGCTCCGTGGCCTTGGGGTTCCAGGCCATCAAGGTCGGCGACAGTTCCATCGTCGTCGCCGGTGGCCAGGAAAACATGAGCCAGGCGCCACATTGCGTGTATCTTCGTGACGGCACCAAAATGGGCTCCACCGAAATGGTCGACACCATGATCAAGGACGGCCTTTGGGATGCCTTCAACGGCTATCACATGGGCACCACCGCCGAAAACATCGCCGAGAAATGGCAATTGACCCGTGACGAGCAGGACGCCTTTGCCGCCCATTCCCAGGCTAAGGCCGAAGACGCCCAGAAAGCCGGTAAGTTCGCCGACGAAATCGTCCCGGTCATCATCAAGACCCGCAAAGGCGAGACCGTGGTTGATACGGACGAATACCCGAAACACGGCACCACGGCTGAAAGTCTGGGCAAATTACGCGCCGCCTTCGCCAAGGACGGCACCGTCACCGCTGGCAACGCCTCCGGGATCAATGACGGGGCAGCCGCCCTGGTCCTGATGAGCGCCGAGGATGCCAAAAAACGAAACATCACACCCCTCGCCCGCATCGTTTCCTGGGCCACCGCCGGGGTGGACCCGGCGATCATGGGGACCGGCCCGATACCGGCCAGCCGCATGGCGCTGGAAAAGGCCGGCTGGACGACGGACGATCTTGACCTGATTGAGGCCAACGAAGCCTTCGCCGCCCAGGCCTGCGCCGTCAACAAGGACCTGGGCTGGGATACCGATAAGGTCAACGTCAATGGCGGCGCCATCGCTATCGGCCATCCCATCGGTGCATCGGGTGCCAGGATTCTGGTGACCTTGCTGTATGAGATGCAGAAACGAGAGGCCAAAAAGGGCTTGGCCACTTTGTGCATTGGAGGCGGCATGGGCATCGC
>PTLL01000097.1 GCA_002938315.1 Alphaproteobacteria bacterium MarineAlpha3_Bin2
GCATAGCCGGCGCCGACGATGGCGATGTCGCAGGTCTCGGCGACCGGTGCTTGTGGCAGATCGCGTGGCGCCGCCGCCTCCCACCAATACGGATGCGTAATCAACCCTTCGGTCATACGACTGCAATTCCTCCCACAGAAATCGTCAGCCCAATTTGTTATATTTTTTCAGCCGGCGACTGCGCAACACCGAGACTATAGGGAGATGTAGGGAATAAACTCAAATTATTAATTGTTTTAAAACAATCAGAATTTTTTATAGACTTACGCCACGCCGATCAGGCGCCTGAATTGGAGCCGGGAATGAAATTGCAACAACTCAGGGCCTTTCAGGAGGTCATGCTGACCGACTCGGTGACCAAAGCGGCGCATAACATGAGCCTCACGCAACCAGCCGTCAGCGCCCTGATCTCGGGCCTGGAGAAAACCATTGGTTATCAGCTCTTCGAGCGCCGCGGCGGCCGCCTGCATCCGGTTCCGGAAGCTCACTTCCTGCTGACCGAGGCCGGCGCCATCCTCGACCGTCTTGGGGATCTTCGCGGAACCATGCAAGGGGTCGGCGCGCTTGAAGCCGGACATCTGAGGATCGCCTGCATGCCGGTGCATGCCGAAAAGCTGTTGCCGCAACTGTTATCCCGCTTTGTCAAAAACCGCCCGGACGTGTCCGTTTCCCTGATCAGCCGGAGTTCGGAGCGGGTCTATAAACTGCTCGCCTCGCAACGTTTCGACCTTGGGTTCGCCGAAGTGGCGACGGAATCTCCCATGGTCGATGCCGATGAAATGGCCATGGATTGCCTGTGCGCCGTTCCCATTGATGATCCGCTGTCGAAAAAGCCGGTGATCACGCCGGCGGACCTGGATGGCCGGGCGATGGCGTCCTTCCTGCCTCAACATTTTATTCCCCGCCGCCTGTATGAGATTTTCGAAGCCGAAGGGCGCGAATTTCGTATCCGGTTTGAGGTGCAGAATGCGGCCTCGCAATATGTCTTTGTCGAGGACGGACTGGCTTGTGCGGTGATGAGCCCGCTCAGCGCCCACAACTATCGCCTGACCCGGCCCAGAGGCAAGCGCATTGCCTTCATCCCGTTCCGGCCCAATGTACCTTATCGGATCGCCATCCTGACCCCGGCACATAAACCCCTGTCCCGTCTCGTCCGTGCATTCGCCGACGTACTGAAAGCGGAGGTGCAGGCAATTGTCAGCCAGTGAACGGGCTCCACCACAAAATGGCTGCAAAATGGGATCAAATCGCACCAGCCTGGCTATCATGTGCCAATTGGGACCGCGCTATAATTCATCCGTGCTCTGGCGAAGAGCTTACCTGGTAGCCGAATTCTCCTGCCGCGTCGGCAATCCATTCCCAGAATGAAACCGCGTAACTCCTAAAAACGTAGAGGTCAAAAATAGGCTCATCGTCGATGCAATTGATCAGCGCGTTGGAATGGCCAAGGCTTGTTTGGGCACAGTGGCCGGCGGAAAAGCGACTGGGATGGAAGTCCAGGGTGCATCCCTTAGGCAGCAGGTCCCGGGCGCTCGGTCCTGATAGGCGAATACAGGAGCGGCCATGGCCTTGGGAGGTTACCGCCGCACCATTTCCCAAATGACCGGCTATGAATTCCGCGCCGTGACGCTGGTCCGTTTCGATGATCCACCATTTGTGCGGAGCGATCCAACAGATCTGGATCGAATCAACCATGATGGAACGATTGGGTTCGGGCGGAGGCAAGACGCCTATGAGATCTTGTATGACGGCCCCGGTTTCTTCGGCCGTGTCGGCGTAGGCCGCCACCTGAATGATCGAGAGGTTCGGGCGTTCGCGTAGGGTAATGCCTGGACCGCCCGCTATCTTGCGGCCAAATGTTCCCGGTTCGATAACGCCACTCAGCGCCGATAATCTTTCAGGTTTGTCAAACACGCATGCGCTCCCCATCCGGGTCCACAAAATGGGGAGAAACCACGCGCACCCTTACCGCCTCGTTTCTGAGTGGAAAAGCGGCATAGAGTTCTTCGCCTGCCCTTTCCTTGCCGCCGCTCAATAGGGCCAGGGCGATGGGATGGTTTAACTCACCGGAATAGGCAATCGACGTTACATGGCCCAGCATGGCCACCGGGGGCGGAGCATCGGGATTCTCGACCAACTGAGCACCGGCCTTGATCCAGGTTTTGCCATCCACCGGCACCAGACCCACAACTGCGGGGCGGGCAGGGTCGATGAGGCCTTCCCGGATGGCCAAACTCTTACCGATATTGTGCTTCTGCTCACTTTGCAAACCGCCGAGCCCCAAGTCCCCGATGGTGGTCTGGCCGTTGATTTCCGGACCCGCCACGTGGCCCTTTTCGATTCGAAACGCACTCATTGCCTCGATACCATAAACGCCGACGCCATCCTCCCGGCCGGTTTCGAGAAGCGCATTCCACGCCGCTTGGCCATAATCGGCCGGTACGTTGATTTCATAGGCCAGTTCACCGGAAAAACTAATACGGAACAACCGCGCGCCGGCAATACCGGCAAAACAACACGGCGCGGCCGCCATGAAAGGAAAAGCATCGTTGGAGATGTCCAGGTCGATCAGCCGTTGCATAACGTCGCGGGATTTTGGCCCGGCCACAGCGATGGCGGCGTATTGATCAGTGACGCAGGCGACTTGAACGCGCAGTTCCGGCCACACGGCCTGAAGATAATACTCCAACTTCGCAAGCACAGGTCCGGCGTTGGCTGTTGTCGTTGTCATGATGAAATGATTCTCAGACAGCCTCGAAGTTGTGCCGTCGTCATAGGCCATGCCGTCCTCACGCAACATGACACCATATCGCGCCTTGCCCACCGCAAGTTTCTTCCAGCCGTTGACGTATATCCTGTTCAGTAATTCCGCCGCATCGGGGCCCTGGATATCGATTTTGCCGAGGGTGGAAACATCGACGATGCCGACGCCAGCGCGTACGGTGCGGCCTTCACGGAGGGCAGCGGAATTCACGTCCTCGCCAGGGCGGGTATAAAAATGCGGCCGACGCCAAAGGCCGGCGTCAACCCACTTGCAGCCATTGTCGTGATGCCAATTATCCATCGGCGAGCGGCGTAGCGGCTGGAAATGGTGCCCGACGGCGCGCCCAGCCATGGCCCCCATGCTAACTGCTGTATAGGGCGGGCGAAATTTCGTCGTGCCCACCGCCGGGATGTTTTGGCCTTTCAATTTCGCCATGATTGCCAAGCCAATGACATTGGAGGTCTTGCCCTGGTCGGTACCCATGCCGAGGGTCGTGTAGCGCTTCAGGTGCTCGACCGAGACATAACCTTCGCGATGGGCCAAAGCCACGTCCTCCGCTGTCACGTCATCCTGAAAATCAACGAAGCGCTTTCCATGCCGGCCCGGCGCGTTGGGCAGAGACCATGTGGGCTTTATGGCCTGCTCGGGAACATCATCGCCATTGGCGCCCTTGAGGCAGTCTTTCAAAGTGAACAGGCCGGCAGCGGAACCGATCGAAACACAGTTCTGGCGCGCCTCGCTGGGAAGAAAACACCCCTTCTCCGCATCGAAGACGACTTTGCCACCCGATTGGCTATGCAAATGCACTTGTGGCGCCCAGCCACCGGACACGCACAAGAGGTCGCAATCGTAGCGCCGAACGGGGCCGCCGACGAGAGGTCGGGCAAGGACTTGGCGAATGGCGAAGTATCCTTTTGTTTCAACGACGCCATATCCCTGCAGGATAGGCACGCCGCGGTCGCGAACCTGATTGGGTAAATGGCCATCCACATGATCGCGGACATCCAGAACCGCCGTCACCCGTGCCCCGGCGTCCAGTAAGTCAATTGCCGAGCGATAAGCATTGTCGTTATTTGTTTGAAGGACCGCCATGCGCCCCGGCAAAACGCCATATTCGTTAATGTAAGTCCTAGCGGCGCCAGCCAACATGACGCCAGGCCGATCATTTTCGGGGAAGGCAATAGGTTGTTCCACGGCGCCTGTGGCAAGCACAACACGCTTTGCACGGATGGACCAGAGACGTTGTCGAGGGAGGAAAGGATCGGATTTCGGAACATGATCCTGTACCCGCTCGACCGCAGTGATCATGTTGTGATCGTAATAGCCGAACGCAGACGTGCGGGTGAGAACCCGAACATCCGCCATGGCGCTCAACCGGGTCGAAACCGCGTCCACCCAATCCATGGCCGGCGAGCCGTCGATAGTTCTTTTTTCCCGGCGCAGCCAGCCACCAAAATGGGGCGCCTGTTCCAATACAATTACCCTTTCGCCGATTTCCGCTGCGGTCATAGCCGCGGTCAATCCAGCGGGTCCGCCTCCGACGACCAACACGTCGCAATGCGCGCTACGACTTTCATAGCGGTCTGGGTCAGACTCGCGTGACGCGATGCCCATGCCGGCGGCTTTGCGGATGAAATGTTCGTAGGTCAACCACAAATTGGCGGGCCACATAAAAGTCTTGTAATAGAATCCGGCAGGCAGGAAACGCGATAGGGCGCCGTTTGCCTGGCTGAAATCGAACCGAAGATTGGGCCAGCGGTTCTGGCTGGAGGCCTCCAGACCATCAAACAATTCCGTTGTAGTGGCCAGGCTGTTCGGTTCCTGGCGGTTGCCAGTGCGAAGTTCCACCAGAGCATTGGGCTCTTCGACGCCGGCGGAGAAAATGCCCCTGGGCCGGTGGTATTTGAAGCTTCTCCCCACCAAGTGTGTGCCGTTGGCCAGTAACGCAGAGGCCAGAGTATCCCCGGGATGCCCTTCCATGATTTTTCCATCGAAAGCGAAGCTGAGAGAGCACGATCGATCAATATGACCGCCATTCTCCAGGCGCCAAGGCTGACCCGTCATGTGTCCAAATCTCCATCGGCAGGGGCGGTGGTCAGGATGTCGTGTGTCGTGGTGTCGCGTCGCACCTTCAGCCACTGCCGACAGCCGGCAACATGGTGCCAATATTCGACATGTTCGCCGCACGGGTTTTCCCGTAAGTAAATAAAATCGTGCCATTCCTCCGATGTCGTGGCATTGGGGTCCTTGGGATAAACCTTGGTGGCATCACCGCCGTGCGTGAACTCCACCATGTCACGCTCGCCACACCAGGGGCACTTGATCAACAACATGGCAAACCCTTTTAGTGCAGCGCCGGATTGGCGCCGGCGCCCCGTTCGTCAATGAGCCGGCCCCGAGCGAAACGTTCCAAGGTGAAAGCTTCATTCAAAGGGTGCGGTGCATCGTTGGCGATGGTGTGGGCATAGACCCATCCCGAACCGGGAGTCGCCTTGAACCCACCGTAATTCCAGCCGCCGTTGATAAAGAGTCCTTCGATTGGCGCCTTGCCGATGATGGGGCTGCCGTCCATGGTCATATCGACGGTGCCGCCCCAGCTGCGCAACATCCTCACCCGGCTGAGACACGGCATCATCGACACGCCGGCGCTGATAACATGTTCAAGCGTGGGCAAATTGCCGCGTTGAGCATAGCTATTGTAACCCTCGATATCACCGCCGAAGACCATGCCGCCCTTATCGGACTGACTGATGTAGAAATGCCCGGCGCCAAAGGTGACGACGGTATCCAGCAAAGGCTTCAGAGGCTCGGACACCATCGCTTGTAATATGTGGCTTTCAATTGGAAGCGTTAGTCCGGCTTTTTGAGCGAGAACCCCCGTATGTCCGGCCACTGCCATGGCGACTTTCCCGGCTGTGATTTTTCCGCGCGTCGTTTCAACGCCTGTGACGCGTCCTCCCTCGATGATGAAGTCCGTCACCTCGCAGTTCTGAATGATATCGACGCCCCGTTGATCCGCAGCACGGGCAAACCCCCAGGCCACCCCATCATGACGCGCCGTGCCTCCGCGCGGCTGCAGCAATCCTCCACAAATGGGAAACCGAACTTGGTCCGAGAAATCCAGTTCCGGGATTCTCTTGCGAACTTCGTCCCGAGAAAGCAGTTCGGCATCTATGCCATTCAACCGCATGGCGTTTCCGCGTCTGGCAAAGGCATCGGTTTGGGCCTTGGAATGGCACAGATTCAATACGCCACGTTGGGAAAACATGACGTTGAAATTAAGGTCCTGGCTCAAGCCTTCCCACAATTTCATGGAATGCTCATACAGATGGGCATTGGGGTCGAGCAAGTAGTTGGAGCGTATAATCGTGGTGTTACGCCCGGTATTGCCGCCACCGAGCCAGCCTTTCTCGAGAACCGCCACATTATGGATACCATGCAATTTGGCTAGATAATAGGCCGTCGCCAACCCGTGTCCGCCGCCGCCGATAATGATCACATCATAGGCCGCCTTGGGTTCCGGATTGCGCCACGCACGTTTCCAACCGGTGTGGCGGATCAATCCCTGCTTGATGAGACTGAATATCGAATAACGGGTCAACTCATACGCCTCCATTTGTGGAAATCGAACGCTAGGATACAGGCCCCCCTTTAGCACTGTCGAGTGTTCCCGTGTTCAACCGCTTTATTGACACACCAATACCTCTATAAAGCAAAAACATCACCCCGGATTTATCACCCAGAATTAATGCCAGCTCTTTCCACAAATGCGGACATTTATGGGCTTGCCTAAAATTACACATTTTATTTCTGGTGAG
>PTLL01000098.1 GCA_002938315.1 Alphaproteobacteria bacterium MarineAlpha3_Bin2
GGCGTCATGCGTAGCGTGTTGCTGTCGTCGGTGGTGTTCGTACTCGGGTTTACCACGGTTTTCGTCATGCTGGGCGCGACGGCGTCTACCATCGGCCAGTTTGTCGCAGATTACTTGGACCTTCTTTCTCAAATCGCCGGTGGTATTATTATCATCCTTGGGCTTCACTTCATGGGGGTCTTCCGGATCCCGTTTTTGTTCCGTGAGGCTCGGTTCCATAGCGAAAACAAGCCCGCCGGGCTAATCGGCCCCTATATCATCGGCTTGGCCTTTGCCTTTGGGTGGACCCCTTGCGTCGGTCCGGTGCTGGCGGCGATCCTGATGGTCGCCGGCAGTGAAAGCTCCATCACCTATGGCATGGGTCTGCTGGCGGTCTATTCCGCCGGGTTGGGAATACCGTTTATTTTAGCTGCCGCGGCGATGAAGCCGTTCATGACCTTCATGACCCGATTCCGCAAGCATTTGCAAACGGTGGAACGGGTGATCGGCGCACTACTGGTGCTGACCGGGATTTTGTTCATTACCGGTTCGATGGCCGATATGGCCTATTGGATATTGGAAGCCTTCCCCAACCTCGGCACCGCCGGTTAACAAAAGGCCCGTACGGGGGCCAAATTAACCCCTCAACCGAAGCGCAGGAACAGCATCTTGTCTGACGATCTCAGCCCACGAAGTACGCTGATCAGGATGTCCTCCCTCTTATTGGCGATGGCGCCCCAAATGCGCGTGAATGAAAAAAGACTGGTTTTTATCAGGCGCTTGAATTCCGGTTTTTCCCGAATAGCCGCGGGCGCATTATCCCTGCACATTTCGAACCAATAGACGGTTATCGCTAGGGTTCGGCGCAATTCATCCACTTGTTCCAGGGACTCGAAATTGGGCGGGTTGCGGCGATACTTCCACAGTTTTTCAAAGGCGGCGTTGGCGTTATCGACGTAATCGGAAAAATTAAAGATGCCGTTGCGCCGGCGCAGGTCCGAAAGCATCTTTCGGACTGGGATTAGCAGCGTTCTTGCCGCCTTGGCGTCGTTTTTGAGGGCCGCTTCCAGGCCGCCCGCGGCCCTTTTATCAATGTCTAAAATGGTCTCCCGCCACGCCGGGTCGGCGGCAAAGACATCGGGTGGGGAATCGGCGAATCGCTTTACGATGGCCTTCCATCGGACCGTCATTTCCTCCAGTTCGAACGAAGCGACTTGCGCATTCCCGGTGCGGAGGTAAAACAAGGCTTCGCGGTAATATCCATAGGCGGCGAATACGGCGTCGTTGAAATTATGGATCGGGGCACTTCTGGCAGTCGGTGCGGGGCCGAAAAAAGCGGCGCAAACCACTAAGGTGAAAACCAATCTGAGCATCAATAAAAGGCCATTTCAAAGGGGTTTAAAAGCAATGCATAAACGATAATATTACATATTCTATCTTCGTAATCTGTTATATTTTCATTAGTAATATTTTTAAATTGGAATTGATGAGACAGTCGACATGATATCAAGGCGACTTTTTAACTCTTGGGCTACAATTGGCGTGTTATCTGGATTCGGGGGCCAGTGGGCCGGCGCCGGGCCTGTGCGGGCGGCGTCGCATTTTGATGAGCCACGGTTAACCAGGGACGGGCTATTCACCGAGCCCTGGTTCATGGACAGTTTCCTTGAATTGAAGGACGACATCGAGGAGGCGCGAGGGAAAGGTAAGAATTTCGCTCTCATTTGGGAACTGGATGGTTGTCCCTATTGCCGCGAAACGCATCTTATCAATTTAGCCATGCCCAAGGTGCGCGACTACGTCAAAAAGAATTTCGAAATTCTGCAACTGGATGTTCGGGGGTCACGCAATGTCGTCGATTTCAACGGCAACGCCATGTCCGAACGCGCCCTAGCGAAAAGCTATAAGGTTCGTTTCACGCCGACGATCCAGTTTTTTGCGGAAGACCCGCAAGCGACATCGGGAGAAGCCGGGAAGATCGTCGAAGTCGCCCGAATGGGCGGATATTTCCGACCACTCCATTTTTTGACCATGTTCGAATACGTGCGCGATAAGGGGTATGTGGGTGGGAATTACCGCAGCTACCTGAAGGCCAAGTTGAAGGCGCTCAAAAGAGGGAAGACTTAGGCCGCTTCGGAGTCCGTCGGCAAGGAGGATGTGTCGCGCCCGACTGCTTTGCTTTCCCCGCCGCAGAATATCTTATAAATCAGTCCCAGAACCAATTCGGCCTCGTCACTGGCCAGGCTGTAATAAATCTGCTTTTTATCACGCCGCGTTGCGACCAAGCCGTCGCTACGAAGTCGCGCCAATTGCTGCGAAAGGGTTGGCTGGCGGATGCCAAGAATATTTTCCAGCTCGCCGACGTTTCTCTCCCCTTCGGCAAGGAAGCATAGGATAACCAGCCGGTTTTCATTGGCTAAGCCCTTCAGGAAGGAGCTGGCACGCCCAGCATTTTCATGAATTTCATTGATCTCTTTCATGGCCTGAACCTCTCCCCCAAGTCTTGCCACTACAACCAACTTACATCGTCAGTGGGTAGCTATATAGCTGAAAATAAAAAAGTAAATACCACTAATAAATACAACTATATAATGTAGAAAACATTAATTAACGATAAAAATAGTACAATATGATGCCAAAAATTAAACTGGCAACGCCTTGCGGTCTGGCCTTCGCGAAAGGCGGCTAAAAAATTAAAATTCCAGTTTGTCGATGATGGCCTCGATGCCGGCGCGGGCGCAGGCATCATCGGAATCGCCGCCCGGGGCGCCGGAAACGCCTACGCCGCCGACAATGGAGCCACCGGCTTCAATCGGGACACCGCCACCCAGCATCAAAGCGCCGGGGATTTGACGCGTGCCGAAGGTTAATTCACCCGGTTGGGTTAACGTCGCCATTGCCTGGGTATCGGTGCGAAAACTGACGGCCGTCCAAGCCTTGCGCCGGGCGGTTTCCGTTGTATGGGGCCCGGCGAAGCGGTCTCTCAGCATCACCTGAACGTTGCCGCCGCGATCGACGACCGCAACGGCGACCTGAAAACCACCCTTGCGGCATGCGGCGAGGGCGCCTTGGGCGAGTTCCGTCGCCGCTTCCAGGGTCAGGGTCTTGAAGGTAATCAGGGCGCCTTCCTGGGCCTGGACGGACGAAGACAATGCCGCCAGGACAGCGCCGGCAGCCAAATAGCGGCCTAGCATGTCTTGATTGCTGATGTTGGTGTAGCGTGACACTGCGCCAATTGTTGTGCGAGCCTGCAGCCCTGGATGGAGACATCCATTTTGACGATGAGTTCGTTCATGAGACCCCAAAAGTGGTCTTCGCCGGGGTACCCGGTAATCCGACCGATTTCATTGCCATTGTTGAGAAGCACGAAGGTCGGCGTGAACATGACAGTCTTTACCTTTTTCAGGCCGGACGGTCGCGCATCATGAATATTGACGCGGCGGACGGGGAGGTTCCGTCCTTCATCGGTTTTTTCGTAAATGATGCCAACTTCTTCCTCCCACAGATCGCACCATGTGCAGGCTGGAGACGTAAACATAATGAGTTCACTCGCCGAAAACGCCGGCGAGGCTGAAAACATCAATGCCAAGGCAAGGAATATCGAGCGCATAAAAATCGATCAATCAAAACAGTTTAAAACAGACCTAGCTTTTACCATTTTCGAATGTGTTTGTCTCTTAGGGATTCCCCTAGTCGGAAAAACCCTAGGAAAACATTTCCCTAGTGACCGACGCATACCATGCGTCTCCCTCTTTGGCGGTCTCCAATCGGGTGTCCGTGTCCTCGCCGACCTGACTCAAGTATCCGCTGAGGCCGGTGAGGCCTTCCGGCGTCGGCTTGTAGGTGCCGCCGAGTTTGAGGCCGTGATCCTGGGAGACAAGGAAGAAGCAGATATTGGTAAGGGGTATTTGTGCGGCTTCTTTACCGGTCAGGGCCGCACCGACGGCGGCGGCGCAGGCCCGCGCCTGGCTGTTGGCCGAAAACGCGGATTTCGACATGTCGCCGGGGTCGATGGCGTCACCGACAACGTGAATGCCGGGGATGAGCCTGGATTCGAAGGTCTTGGCGTGAATCGGGCACCAGCCGCTCTTCCCCGCCAAGCCCGAAACCTGGGCAATGCGCCCGGCATGTTGGTCGGGAATGATATTCAGGACATCGGCGGTGAACCGTTCCTCACTGCTGATCAGGGTCTTGGCCTTGACGTCTACAGCTTGGATTTTACCGCCGAATTCCGCCGGTATCCATTCAATCATGCCGGGGTAAAATTTCTCCCAAACTTCGCTCATGACTTCCGACATCGGAAATTCATCTTTGCTGTCCAAAATTTGGATTTTGGAACGCGGTTTGTGTTTTTTCAGGTAGAAAGCGGCCATGGCGGCGCGTTCATAAGGCGCCGGCGGGCAGCGATAGGGCCGGGATGGGGAAGAAATGGCGAAAATTCCGCCGTCGTCCATCGCTTCCAGTTGCCTTTTCAGGATCGAAATCTGGGCGTCGGCCTTGTAGGCGTGGGGGAACAAATCGGTTGTTTTTTCGTCATATCCATCGATCCGGTCATATTTCATTTCGATTCCGGGGGCCACGATCAGGCGGTCGTACCTAAGCCGGGTTCCGTCACCTAAAATAGCCGTCTTCTTCTCACCATCAATGGCGGTGGCGGCGGCGTTGATGACGGTGATGGCGTGGTTGGCGGCCAAGTTACGGTACCCATGGGTGATGTCCGCCAGCGTCCTGATGCCGCCTAAATAGCGACTGGCGAAAAAGCATGCCGTATATTGCTTATTGGCTTCGATGAGGGTGACGTCGATGCCATGGAAGTCTTCCGCAAGGCGCCGCGCAACCGTGGCCCCGCCGGCGCCGCCACCGATAATTACGGCTTTCGGTTTGGATTTGCCCAGCGCCGGCCCTGGCCATAATCCTCGGCCGATGGCGGCGGTTGCGGCGGCGCTCGCCAGTTTTCCAAATTTTCGACGTGTGAAGGGCTTCATAAGGCTTTCAGAGTATCAGATAACGGGGGTCACGGTATTGGCAATGGTGTTGAACGTATTGTTCAAATCCCTCGAAAGAAGGTTCAAAGCGCCGATGATTATGACGACGACCCGAGTCGCGATCAGGGCATATTCAATCGCAGTCGTGCCGGATTCATCAATATTCAGCTTTTCAATAATATTACCCATTACCACGCCAACCCTTCAGTTTTTTGCAGAGACCGCAGACTGCTTCGGCGGCGGCCGTAGGCATATCGAGGTCGCCCGAATTCCCGGCTACCTGAGGCCGTTCCATTTTCTGGCCATGTTCCAGTACGTGCGTGAAAAAGCCTATGAAACGACTGACTATCGATCCCACCTACAGGCCAAGTTCAACGCTCAAACCAAAGAGGGTAAGACAGTTTCGCCCCGGTGATCCTGTAATCGCGGCCCGTTGACGATGCCAAATTTTCCACCGGCGACCTGGGAAGACTTACGCCACTTTGACCTTATCCGTCCTATCAGCGGTCGCCTTTGCGTCGTCCGCATCCTCGGCGCAAAAGAGATTATAGAGGAGGCCGACCATCTGTTCCGCTTCGCTGCTCGCAAGGCTGTAATAGATATGCTTGGAGTCTCGGCGGGTCGACACCAGATTGTCTTCCCTGAGCCTTGCTAACTGCTGCGAGAGGGTCGGTTGGCGAATTCCCAAACCCTCCTCCAATTCGCTTACGTTTTTTTCGCCCTCAGCCAGCATGCAAAGGATAATCAACCGGTTGTCGTTGGCGATGGATTTAAGAAATTTGCTTGCCCGTTTAGCGCTTTTTAACACGTTATCCAGTGGCATTGATTTCATTTCTCCGACTCCGTAAAACGGCGTTGTATGCCGTCACGACCCTTAATTTAAAAAACGCCATTACACCATATGATACATATAAGTAACCGAATATGTTTGTTTTTACAATATCTTATCGCATCCGATTCCATAAATCACGTATGTTTAAACGCCGTCCTTGCCACCCAAGTACCCTATCCCAGATCCGGAATGTATCGATCTGATTTAAGGCTCCCGGTTGGGATGCAAGAGAAAAAGCCGAGCCCATCAGGCCCGACATCTTTGTTGGTAGGGTAGACCGCCGCCGGGGAAGTGGGCACCACTGCGTCAAATATATTCCAATAATTGAATATATAAAGTCAAATCCCGAGACTAATTGAATAATTGGCGTCCATGAAAGAGGACGTTGACCATTTAACCGAGCCCCTCATTGGCCGTATCCAAGCCAAGGCGGGATATGCCGAGCAGACTGGTCGGCCCTGTTTAAGTGGTCCAGTATAAATGTTAGTGCATGACCGGTTCCTGGTCCATCGGGACGATGGTTTCCGGGGGTCTGCTCGGCATATCCCGCCTTGGCTTGGATACGGCCAATGAGGG
>PTLL01000099.1 GCA_002938315.1 Alphaproteobacteria bacterium MarineAlpha3_Bin2
CGCCACCGGCCATAACCCGAACACCGGATGGGTTCGGCCATTGGATGCCGCACACGCCATCTCGGCGTTGTCTCGTTTCAACGCCGCCAAAAGCCGATCAACCAAATCCGCCGGCACGAACGGCGCGTCGGTGGCGAAGGTCGCCACCCATTCGGTTTCCGGCGCGTGTTCCGCCGTCCATTCCAAGCCGGTGAGAACACCCGCCAGCGGCCCGGCAAAATCACCGATGACATCCGGCACCACATCCAACCCATAATCGGCGAAGCGGCCCCCATCACCGTTGGCGTTGATGATGAGGGTGGAGACCTGCGGCCGGGCGCGTTCGATAATGCGCGCCAACATCGACCTGCCGCCGAGCATGGACAGGCCCTTGTCGCCGCCGCCCATGCGCCGCGCTAGCCCACCGGCCAACAGCACGCCAATGACACCGGTCATTCAGCGGCTCCCTTGCGGTTAAACTGATCCGGTTCATCTTCAAAATTATTATTATCGGCGTCGTATTCAACCCGATCTTCACCAGACAACACCACGAAGCGCTTGCCCCGGGCGCGGCCGATCAGGGTCAGGCCGACCTGGCGCGCCAAGTCCACCCCCCAGGCGGTAAAACCCGACCGCGATGCCAGGATCGGAATTCCCATCTGCACCGCCTTGATGACCATTTCGCTGGTCAGCCGTCCGGTGGTGTAGAAGATTTTGTCGCCACCATCGATGCCGTGCTGGAACATGTAGCCGGCGATCTTGTCGATAGCGTTATGGCGGCCGACGTCTTCCATATACAGCAACACCTTATCTTCCTTGGCCAGCACACAGCCATGAATGGCGCCGGCCTCCAAATAAAGGCTCGGCAGGGTGTTGATCTTTTTCATCAGGCTATACAGCCATGACGTCTTGATGGTGGTGTCGGTAGGAAGGGACACGGTCTCGAATTTTTCCATGACGTCGCCGAACACCGTGCCTTGGGCACAGCCGGACGTCATCGTCTTCTTTTTCAGCTTCTCCTCGAAGTCGGTCTTGCCCGCGGTGCGCACGACGATGGTGGAAATATCCTCTTCGTAATCGATGCCAGTGATCTCGTCACCGGGCAGCAGCATGTTCTGGTTCACCAGGTAACCGATGGCCATGTATTCGGGATAATCGCAAATCGACATCATGGTGACGATTTCCTGGCCGTTGAGGTACAAAGTCAGCGGCCTTTCCACCGTTACCGAGGTCTCGATGGGGTTTCCGTCCTGATCGGCGCCGGTGACGCGTTCGGTCAGGCGCGGATCCTTCGGGTCGGGCAGGATCAGATTTTCGTCGTTGCTCATGGTGTCGCCACCCCAGGAATTCAGCGGGAGAGTCTACACCTCCCTCATCGTTCATTAAGACTAAGGATATGACGGAGCGGATTACAAGGGGCATCAAACCGCGGAAGGCATAATTTGCATTATTATGCATAATTATGTTTAAAATGTCTTTTATTGCCATAATATGTAATAAATACATAAATTAACCGGGTTTCAGGGACCCCTTGATGACCGATTTTTCCGACGCTTTCGCCGCCGCCATTGGCCTTGTCCTCGGCCTCGACACGTCACTGACCGAAATCGTCGGGCTGTCGTTGCGGGTCAGCCTCACCGCTGTCGCCATCGCCGCTTTCATCGGTCTTCCCGTCGGCGCCGCCATTGCCCTGTTCCGATTTCCCGGCCGCTTTTTCTTCGTCGTCGCCACCAATGCGTTGATGGGCATGCCGCCGGTGGTTGTCGGGCTGATCGTCTATCTGTTGCTCAGCCGCGCCGGGCCGTTCGGGGTATTCGGATTGCTGTTCACGCCGACGGCGATGATCGTCGCCCAGGTGCTGTTGGTAACGCCGATCATTGCAGCGTTGACCCGCCAGGTGATCGAAGACCTGTGGATCGAATACGAAGAACAGATGCGATCCTTGGGCGCCGGACCGGGCCGGGCGGTACCAGCGCTGTTATGGGACGGACGGTTCACCTTGATTACCGCGATCCTGGCCGGGTTCGGCCGGGCTAGCGCCGAAGTCGGCGCGGTAATGATCGTCGGCGGCAACATCGATCACGTAACCCGGGTGATGACCACCTCGATCGCGCTTGAGGTATCCAAGGGCAATCTGGCCTTAGCGCTGGGGCTGGGCATGATCCTGTTGGTGTTGTCCGCCAGCATCAATGCCGCCGCTTATCTGATCCAGCACAACACCAAACGGTGGCACGCATGACGGCCCCCCTGGACGATACAAGCATCCTGCCCCTGGAATTGACTGATGTTTCCTTCGCGGCCGGCGGAAACCGCCTGATCAAAGACGTCACCTTGCGCTTTGAGCCCGGCCTCAAGACCGTGATGATCGGCCCCAATGGCGCCGGCAAGAGCCTGTTCCTCAGGTTATGTCACGGCCTCCTCCAGCCGACCCAAGGCAGCATCCGCTGGCAACAGGAAACCGGGGCCGACCGACACCAGGCGATGGTGTTCCAGCGCCCCGTGATGCTGCGCCGATCCGTCGCCGCCAACATCGATTACGCCTTGAAGCTACGCCAAATCTCACGCCGCGACCGGGGCGACATCATTGATCGGGTACTGCACCAAACCGGATTGCGGCGGCTCGCCGACCAACCGGCCCGGGTGCTGTCCATCGGCGAACAGCAGAAACTGGCGCTGGCGCGGGCCTGGGCGTTGGAACCACAGGTGTTGTTCCTGGATGAGCCCACCGCCAGCCTCGATCCCGCCGCCATCCATTCGGTCGAGGAAATCATCGCCGCCATCCATGACGCCGGCACCCGCATCATTATGACCACCCACGATCTCGGCCAGGCCCGGCGCATCGCCGATGAGGTGCTCTTCATCAACCGCGGCCGTATCCTGGAAGCCGCCCCCGCCGACCGCTTCTTCAACGCCCCTGAAAATGATTTGGCGCAGGCCTTTCTCAGGGGCGAATTGTTGTGGTGAAACAAAGGCCAAGACAATCGCAGGCAGGGGATGCCGCCCAAGGGGGAAAACCAGTGAAACGTGTAATACTGATGGCGTTGATGACCACCGTGATCGGGCTATTGCCCGGCCCGGCATTGGCGGCAGAGAAATTCTTCACCCTGGTCGGCACCACATCCACCGACAATTCCGGCCTGTACGAAAAAATCCTGCCGTTGTTCACCGCCAGGACCGGAATCAAGGTACGCGTCGTTTCCGTCGGCACCGGTCGCGCCATCAATATCGCCAAAAACGGTGACGCCGATGTGCTGCTGGTCCATCATAAGACGTCCGAGGAAAAATTCGTCGCCGAAGGCTATGGCCTCAAACGCTATGACGTCATGTACAATGACTTCATCATCGTCGGTCCCGAAAATGACCCGGCCAATATCTTAGGCTTGAAAAGTGTCGTTGACGGACTGGCCCAGATCGCTGCTACCAAGAGTTTCTTCGTCTCCCGCGGTGACGACAGCGGCACCCACAAAAAAGAATTGTCGATCTGGAAAATGACCGGCATCGATGCCGCCAAGGCCAGCGGCACCTGGTACCGCGAGGCCGGCGCCGGCATGGGCGCGACCCTGAACACGGCATCGGCCATGCCCGCCTATACGTTTTCCGATCGGGGTACCTGGTTGAAGTTCGAAAACCGCGGCGGCTTAAGGCTGATGACCGAAAGCGACCCGCTGTTGCTCAATCCCTACGGCGTCATCCTGATCAACCCCAAACGCCACCCCCACGTCAAAGCCAAGATGGGCCAGGCCTTTATCGACTGGATCACCAGCCCGGAAGGCCAGGCGGCGATCAAAGCCTACCGCATCAACGGCCGCCAGGCGTTTTTTCCGAACGCGAAGAAGTAGGCCGCCACTTGGTAATACGGTTGCTGGCGAGGTCGGCGGTGACGCAAGGCCGAAACGTCTTCACAATCCCTCGATGACGAGCATGTTGGTTTTTGCCGCCGATTGACGGAGCGCCTTCGGTCCTTCGTATATATCCGAGGCGTGCCACGCTTTGGCTCGTTCTACGGAAGGGAATTTAAGAACCACGGTGCGGGCGGCGGCCCAGTCGCCTTCCAGGACATCTTGTTCGCCGCCACGAACCATATATTCGCCACCGAACGGCTCAAGCGTTGGCGGCACTTGGTCACGATAGGTGGCAAAAGCTTCAGGATCGGTCACATCAACCTGAACGATAATGAAAGCCGGCATTTATCCCTCCTGTTAATTTTAAACGATGCGACAAAAGGGATATTAGGCGCCCTTTTTGATCGTGAACGTAAAGATGCCGTCTGCATCGGCAGTATCCATAAGCTCGTTGCCGGTGGTGCGGCAAAAGGAATCGAAGTCCTTGACCGCACCGGGATCGGTGGCGATGACTTCAAGAACCTCGCCGGCAGCCAAACCCTTGAGCGCCTTCTTGGCCTTCAATATCGGCAGCGGGCAGATCATCCCCTTGGTATCGAGTGTCATGGTCATGATGATTACTTTTCCGGTTTCAAAGGGATTGATGCGGCGACACTGTAAGGATCGCCGTTACCAGTTGCAATCAGCCTGAGATGGGAGGGGATAAGCGCCACTGCTGGCGCCCATCATTCGGCTTCGGTTCGCCTGATGACGTAGGTCAGCACGCCGTCTTCCTCGCTGGCGTCCACCAGTTCGTTACCGGTGATATTGCAAAGATGGTGAATGTCGATTTTCGAGGCCGGGTCGGTGGCAAGCACGGTGACCACTTCGCCCACCGCCATTTTGTTCAGGGCCAACCGGGTCTTGATGACGGGCAACGGGCACTTGAGGCCCTTAGCATCCAACACTCTATCCATGACGGCTGTCACCAAAACTGCTCCCGGTGGGCACACTTCTATATATTAATTACCCTAATCCCGGTGGCGCAAGGACACCACGGTTTCCTGGTCGTCGGCTGCCGGCTGAAAAAAGACACTGAAAGCTTTGGTAGCTTTTTGCCAGTCCTTTTCGGTTTCCCCTTCCTTAACCTCAAGCGCATCGAAACCACAGCGCAGCATGAACAGATACTGGTCGCGAAGGACATTGCCAATGGCGCGGATTTCGCCGGTATAACCATGGCGCTCACGGAGCCGGCGGGCGTTGGAATAAGCCCGACCGTCCTTGAATACGGGGAACGCCAAGGCAACGACGCCGAGGTGTTCCAGGTCGTCGGCGACGTCCCCCGCGGTATGGTCGCTTTGTAGCCGGACGCCCGCCGGATCTTTGCGTTTAATCAGGGAGTCCCTCTCCTCGCGCCAACGCTTGAGGCCGACGATCACCTGACCGGAGGCCGGAATCGCCACTTCGTCGGCGATGTGGGACCAGGGGTCGTCGATCAGTTTACCGTCTTTAAGCAGCGGCATCGGTCTTCTCCGGATAAAGCCTTTTCTTGAAAGGCTCCTGGCCAATCCGGCGGTAGGTGTCGAGAAAGCGCTCGCCGTCATTGCGTAGCTCCACGTAGGTGGTGACCAAAGTTTCGACTGCGTCGACTACATTGTCGGAGGAGAACGCCGGTCCGACGATGTCGCCGATGGAGGCGTCTATGGCCGGGTTGCCACCGATGGTGATCTGGTAGTACTCCTCGCCAGAACGGTCGACTCCGAGAATGCCGATGTGGCCAACGTGATGGTGGCCGCAGGCATTGATGCAGCCCGACATTTTCAGCCGGAGCTCACCGATGTCCAGTTGGCGGTCGAGATCTGCGAAGCGGCGGCTGATACGCTGGACGACGGGGATCGAGCGGGCGTTGGCAAGTCCGCAATAGTCGAGACCGGGGCAGCAGATCATGTCGCCGATGAGGTTCAAGTTCGGAGTCGCGAAACCGATCTCGTCGAGCGCCCGCCACAGGGGGTAAAGATCGTCCTCGCGGACGTGGGCGAAGACCAGGTTTTGTTCATGGGTGACGCGGATCTCGCCAAAGCTGTACTGGTCGGAGAGATCGGCGACGGCTCGTCGCCGGGCATCCAGCGAATCCTCTGGGAGCGCTACTTCAAAGATCCCGAGTTCCGCGCGCCCTTCGATGCCATTCAAGACACCTATCAAGCTCGCCGCGAAGCCTTGGTAGAAGCGCTAACCGCGGTGGGAATTGAAGCCTGGGGTGCATCGGGCAATCACGTTTGGATTCCGGTGCCTGAAGAATACCCGGTGGCGCAATCCCTACGTGACTTGGGATGGGCAGTCATGCCCGGTGAACGGTTTCGTATGGAGTCGGGGCCTGGGATTCGCATTGTGACGGCGAGTTTGCCCGAAGACAAAGCGCCTAAATTAGCCGAAGATTTACAGGCTATTTTGGGGTGAATCCCCTAAGGCATCACCACCGGTAAAGTCTCGCTACTCTTCTGAACGGCGTCCCCCTTGGTGCTATCGACGGCGTCGATAGTGAGTTGGTGCT